>JALGZO010000283.1 GCA_025774865.1 bacterium
GCGAGCGTCACCAGTGTCCAAGACTGTGCGAAGGCCGAGGTAGAGAGTGCGGTGCTCGCAGGTGCGCGCGGGCCGACGAGATTGGATTGCAGGAGGAAGACGTGCCACACCATGGTCGTTACGGCCACGATGAACAAGACGGCGAGCACGAGGCTCGTGTGCTCGTAGAGCAGATTCATGCACCGCGTGTAGGTTCTTCGCAGCGGCGATGATCCAAGATGCGGAACGGACACTATTGCGCGCCCTCGTCGAACACACCGATTGGAGGGTAGGGGCTCAAGAGAATGTTCGGACGGGGATCGGGCTGCCTTGAAGGGCGATCACCTGGCCCGTACCGGCCAGTCACCGGTGACCCGGCCGGAACGGCAGGGTTTCCGGCCGGGCTGGCGGCCGGAACACGTTTGACGGCAGACATCTAGGGTGTCGAACCGCCCTTCAGCTCGATGCGATCAGTTCTCCGCCAGTGCCAGGTCGATGGCAGCGTCGTCCGACATCTCCCGTCCGGCGCTCCACTCGGAATCGAACTCGGCGCTCAGTGCGTCTCGAACCAGGGCGACGGCTCTCTCGACCTCGTTTCGATCGCCGGCCCAGACCGGTGCGTGGATTCTCTCGCGGAGCGCATCGGCCGCACCCAGGATGCGCGCGGCACGCGTGGCCTGGCCTCGCCTGGCGGCCAGCGCACCGAGCGATTCGAGCCCGGCCGCGATGTCCATGCGATCTCCCAGCTTCCGGCGGATGGAGAGGCTCTCCGTGAGCAGCGCGTGGGCGCGAGCGTAGTCGCCTTGCTGGGCGGCGAGTCGTCCGAGGTTGCGGAGTGACTCCGACGTACCGACCGGCTCGTTCCGTTCCCGGCGGCTCGCGAGGCTCTCCTCGTGGTAGGCCGTCGCCCGATTCAGATCCCCCATGCGCTCGGCGACTTGCCCGAGACAGCTCAGGGAATCATCCGCTCCCATCGGGTATCCCACTTCTCGAAACAGCGTGAGGCTTTCCTGGAGCGCGGTGCGCGCCATTTCGTACTCACCTTGACTCAGGTAAGTCTCGCCCAAGTTGTGAACGGAAACGGCCATGGCTCGGCGGTCCGCGGCTCGACGCCGGATGGCGAGGGCCTCCTCGTGATGGGCGCGAGCATCGTCCCAGTGTCCGCGAGACGTCTCCACCGCCCCGAGATTGTTCAAGGCCTCCGCGATGCCCAGGGAGTCGCCGAGCTCGCGAGAAATCGACAGCGACTCCATGAGTACGGTGTTTGCGTCTTCGAAGTCGCCCTGCCAGTACATGAGCCAGCCTGTCCAGTTGAGCGCCCGGGCTCGCTCCGCGTTTCGCGGCTCCGCCTCGGGCTCTCGCAGGAACTCGGTCATGAGCGCGCGGCCCTCGCTCCACCGTCCTCGCGCGTACCAGTAGCGACCGAGCGCTCCCACCATCTTCAGGCCGAGCGGAATCGCCGACTCGGCCGCCGTGTCGATCGCGGCGCGAAGGTTCGCGTCGTTCTCCTCGAGCTGTGCGATCCACACCGCTTGCTCGGGTCCGGTGAGTCCACGAACAGCCTGTTCCGCGAGGTCGCCGAAGTACTCGACATGACGACGCCGGACGTCATCGAAGTCACCTCGATCCTCATGATCCCTGGCGTACGCACGAACGATTTCCAGCATCCGGTACCGCGGAGCCCCGTGTCGTCGCCCGGCGGCGCGTACCTCGACGAGTGATTGCTCGACGAGGCGAGAGAGGAGAGTCAGCACCTCCCGGGCCTCGATGCCATCGTCCGCACAGACGAACTCCGCGGCTTCGAGGCTCCAGCCGCCGGCAAAGACACCGAGGCGTCCGAAGAGCCTCTGCTCCCTTTCGGAGAGAAGATCGTGGCTCCAGTCGATGAGGGCCCGGAGCGTTTGGTGACGTGGTTCGCTGGTCGAGGGGCCGACGGAGAGGAGATCGAAGCGGTCGTGAAGTCTCTTCTCGATTTCCGTCAGGGGGAGCGTGCGCACGCGCGCGGCCGCGAGCTCGATGGCCAGGGGGATGCCGTCCAGTCGGCGGCAGATCCGGGAGACAACGGTGGCGTTCTCTTCCGTCAGCTGGAAGCCACTCCCCGCGGCGGCGGCGGCGCGTTCCGCAAAGAGCCGAACGGACTCAACCCGGCGGAGCTCCTCGAGGGAAACCGACGCCACGGACTCGGGCACGGGGAGCGGGGGCACACGATGGATGAACTCACCGATGAGGCCGAGCGCCTGGCGGCTGGTGGCGAGCATCCGAACGGCCGTGGCGTGCGCAAGGAGTGCTTCGCTGATTCCCGCGCAGGCGCCGAGGAGATGCTCGCAGTTGTCGAGGATCACCAGCAGCCGCTTGTCTCTGATGTGGTCCGCGAGCGTATCGAGGACCTGGCGATGCTGCTCCTCTTGCAGTTCCAGCGCGGTCGCGACGGCGAGTGCGACTTGTGTTTCGTCTCTCACGCTCGCGAGACTGACGAGCCGAACGCCG
>JALGZO010000284.1 GCA_025774865.1 bacterium
TCATTGCCAGACCTGCCACATGCCCGCGTACCGAGGCGAGGCTGCGAGCGGCGGCCCGATCCGTGAGGACGTGCACCGCCACTGGTTCACGGGGGTCGGCTACGCCCTGGAGCCCTTCCGCGGCATCGATCGAGACGCGCAGATCCAACGCATCGAGGAACTGCTGCGGAATGCCGTCCGGATGACCACGGGCGTGCCGATCGACGTGGCGGCGGGCGACTCGCTCGCCTTCACGGTGACCGTGACGAACCACCGGACAGGTCACGCCATTCCATCCGGTACGTCGTTCACGCGGGAGATGTGGCTCGACGTCACCGTGAGGGACGCCGACGGTACGGAACTCTACCGCTCGGGCGGCCTGGCCGCGAACGGGGACCTCCTGCCGCAGGGCCTCGAGTACTTCGGGTCCCGGCTCCTGGACGCGAACAACGATCCCACGTTCTTCACGTGGCGCGCGGTCGGGATCGACGAGTCGAAGCTCCTTCAGTTCGGACAGAGTCGGGTGGCGACGTACGCGCTCGAGGTTCCGGTCGACGCCGTGAGTCCCTTGTCGGTCGACGTCAAGCTCCGCTTCCGGCCGCTGCCGCCGGAGCTGCTTCGCATTCTGGATCTGGAGCACCTGGGCGCGATCGAGGTTTTCGAGATGGAAGAAGCGGCGGCAGTCGTGATGGTGAACTGACTCACCGAGCCGAGAGTCTCCGCTGCACCATCGCCGCCTCCGCATTGCGGCCGGCCTGACGGAGGAGTCGCGCGAGCTCCCGGGCGGTCTCCTCGTCCTTGGGATCGCTCGCGAGCTTTCGCCGCGCGGCGCGGATCGCCCAGTCGCGCTCGTTGACGTCCTGGTGCATCTCTCGCATCGACTCCGCCTCTTCCTCGCGGCCCGTCACCTGCAAGACCCGAGCGAGATTGTGATACGGCGAGGGGAGGTGCGGCGCGAGCGCGATCGCCCGGCGGAAGTCCTGCTCGGCCCCTTCGAAATCCTCCTCCCGAAGGCGGGCGAGTCCCCGCAGGTAAACGACCTCCCCGTCGTTCGGTTGGCGCTCGAGGTATTGCTCCAGAAGAGGCTTTCCCTTTTCGTGGCGGCCGGCCAGCACGAGCGCCCGCCCCCACCCGCCCACGACGCGAAGGTCGACCGGCGCAAGCTCGTGCGCGGCGGCGAACACGTCGGCGGCGCCCTCGTAGTCCGACGCGGCCAGCCGGAGATTCCCGAGCAGCACGCGGTAGTCGACGTTCCGCGGGGCGAGCTCGACGGCCCGGGTCACGGATTCGATGGCGTCGGCGGGATGGTGTCGGTCCCGATCGAGCAGCGCGGAGACGTAGAGGGCCCGGTGAGATTCCGGGTCGAGCGAGCGCGCCTTCTCGATCGCGAGGACGCCGCGTCGGAGACGCCCGAGCCGCTGACACGCGTCGGCGAAGGCCACGAGATGCACGGCCGAGTCCGGATGCGTGTCCAGAGCGCCCTCCAGAAGCTCGAACGCCTCTTGCGCTCGATTCTCCTCCAGGAGGCCCCTTGCCTCCCGGACCTCGGGGGGAGGCGGCTCGCCGGGGCTGCCGCACGCGGTCAGGAACGCCAGGAACGGCCACAGGCTGCGACCGAGGGTCAACTCACGATTCTCCGGTAGAGGTGAGGAGAGTCGGGAACCGGAACATAGTAGGATCGGGCTGGCTGGTCGACAACCGAGCGACCCATTCCACGAGGTCCGGTGTGCGCTGCATCCTCCGATCCACCATTCCGACGCTCGCCCTCGCCGCGGCGACCGGGCTCGCTCTCCCCGGCCCGTCGTCGGCGGTGCCGGAGGGATTCGTCGTCGAAGACGCCTTCCCGTCCGCGACGTGCGACATCCCCGTGCAGGTCGTGTTCCTTCCCGATGGGCGCACTCTCGTCGTCGGGCTTCGGGGAATCGTATGGGTCGTGCTCGCGGACGGGACCCAGCTCCCGACGCCGTTCCTGGACATCCGGGACGAGGTCGAGAGACAGGGAGATCTCGGCCTCCTGAGCTGCGCGATCGATCCCGATTTCGACACGAACCGGTGGGTCTACTTGGCATACACCGTCGACCCCGACGGCGACGGCGTCGACGACGAGGAAGACCAGTTTTCCCGGGTGACTCGCTACCAGGTGAGCCTCGCCGATTCCAACGTCGCGGACGTCTCGACCCGCCAGGTGCTCATCGGCCCGATCTGGCCGCTGGGGATCCCGAGTCTGAGCACCACTCACACGATCGGGTCGCTCCGGTTCGCGGCCGACAAGACGCTGCTCGTCTCGGCGGGCGACGGGGCCCATTTCAGCGTCATCGATCGCGGTGGATTGGACTCGACCGGCTTCGGGCCCGGCAAGACGGATCCGGCCGAAGACATGGGTGCGTTCCGCTCCCGCTCCCTCAAGAGCCTCTGCGGAAAGATTCTGCGGATCGACAAGGAGACCGGCGGCGGGCTCCCGTCGAATCCGTAC
>JALGZO010000285.1 GCA_025774865.1 bacterium
GCCGACCGCCTCGCCGGAGCCCGACCCCGCGGCCCCGCGGCCTCTCGTGGCGATCCTCGGTAATCCGAACTCCGGCAAGTCGACGCTCTTCAACCGACTCACGGGTCTGCGCCAGAAGGTCGGCAACTACGCCGGCGTGACGGTCGAGAAGAAGACGGGAACCTGCGAGTTACCGTCGGGGCGGAAGGTCGACCTGCTGGATCTTCCCGGGTCGTACAGCCTCCGCCCCGGCTCGCCCGACGAGATGATCGTGCGCGACGTTCTCTTCGGGCTGCGCCCCGAGACTCCGTCGCCGGATCTCGTCGTCTTCGTGATGGATGCGACGAAGCTGGATCGGCATCTGTACCTGGCGCTGCAGATCATCGAGCTCGGCCGTCCCGTCGTGGTCGCGCTCAACATGATCGACGTGGCCGAGGTCGAAGGCATAGAGGTCGACGAGGAAGCGCTCGAGCGGCTGCTCGGCGTACCGGTCGTGTCCATCGCGGCCTCGAAAGGTCGGGGCCTCGGCCTGGTCCGGCGTCTCATGGATCGAGACGTCGAATCGTCGACCGCCCGCTTCCGTCGCCGTCCGCCCGAACTCCGGCGCGTGCTCGAAAACCTGTCCCGCCGGCTGCCGCGGCGAGGCCTCCTGTCCGACGCCGGGCGCAGTGATCTCGCGATGGCGTTGCTCCTCGACGACGGGGAGGACGACGCGTTCGCGCGATACGCACCGCCGGACGTTCTCGACGATCTGAAGATTCTGCGCCGCCGGCTCGACCAGACCGTACCGGCGTGGCGGACGGACGAGCCCGCGGGTCTCTACGAGCGCGTCGAAGACATCCTGGAGCACGTCGTCAACCGTTCGGCGGAGACCCAGAATCGCTGGCAGGAGCGGCTCGACCGCGTCTTCACGCACAAGATTCTCGGACCGGTCATCTTCGTGCTGCTGATGGGGGGGGTGTTCCAGTCGATATTCGAATGGTCCGCACCCGCCATGGACTTCATCGACGCCACCGTGTCGGCGCTCGGCCGGTTCGTCGGAGGGCTCTTGCCGGCGGGGCCGCTCCGGTCGCTCGTCGTGGACGGTATCATCGCCGGGGTGGGCGCGATCGTCATCTTCGTGCCGCAGATCGCCGTGCTCTTCTTCTTCATCACGCTCATGGAGGACACCGGTTACATGGCGCGAGCGGCGTTCATCATGGACCGCCTGATGGGGAAGGTGGGTCTCTCGGGGCGCGCGTTCATCCCGCTGCTGTCGTCGTTCGCGTGCGCGATTCCGGGCATCATGGCGACGCGGACGATCGACAATCGTCGTGATCGTCTCACCACCATCATGATCGCACCGTTCATGTCGTGCTCCGCGAGGCTCCCCGTCTACGCGCTCTTGATCGGCGCCTTCCTCCCGCACATGTTCATCGGTCCCGTGACGCTGGCGGGATTGACTTTGTTCTCGATGTACTTTCTCGGAATCCTCGCGGCGGTTCTCGTAGCATGGGCGCTGAAGCGGAGTGCCCTCCGGGGCGGCCGTCCGCTCTACGTCATGGAGCTGCCCCCGTACCGGCGGCCGTCCTGGCGGTCGATCGTCACGACCGTGCGGAGTCGCTCCTGGATCTTCCTGCGCAAGGCCGGGACCGTCATCTTGGCCGTCTCGGTCGTGCTGTGGTTCCTCGCCTCCTACCCGAGCGGCGGACCCGAGGTGGGGGCGCTCGAGGGACGGCTAGCGGCGGCCGAGGTCGCCGAGGACGCGGAGCTCGTGGATGCGCTACGAGCCGACATCGCGGGGCTGTCGCTGAGGAATTCCTTCGCGGGGCGCGCCGGGCGACTTCTCGAGCCGGTGATCGAGCCGCTCGGGTTCGATTGGCGAATCGGGATCGCGCTCATCACGTCGTTCGCGGCGCGCGAGGTGATGGTCTCGACCATGGCGACGGTGTTCAATCTGGGGGACGCGGACGACAGCGTCGTGACTCTGCGGGAGACTCTTCGCACCGCGGTCGACTCGGACACCGGAGACCTCGCCTACTCGCCTCTCATGGGCGTGAGTCTCATGGTGTTCTTCGTCTTGGCCTGTCAGTGCATGTCGACCGTCGCGGTCGTCCGCCGAGAGACGAACTCCTGGCGCTGGCCGATCTTCATGATCCTCATGATGAACGCGCTGGCCTGGACCGCCTCGTTCGCGATCTACCAGGGCGGTCGCGCGCTCGGATTGGGGTGAGCCCGATGGATTTCCACTGGCAAGACGCCGCCGTCGCGCTCGCCGCCGCCGTCGCGCTCGGGTGGCTCGTTCGGTACCGAATTCGCCGCCGCGGAGCGAAGGGGTGCGACGACTGCCCGGCGCCCGATCCCGCCGCGTCGACCGGCGGGCTGATCCCCGCGTCGTCCATCCGGGATCGGTCATCCCGATCGGGCCGTCGAGGCTAGCCCGCTCCCGCGGGGTTTGACACCGTAGCGGGAGAACTCCGGTTGACGTGG
>JALGZO010000286.1 GCA_025774865.1 bacterium
CGATCGTCGCCTGGACGACGGTCGGCCAGAATGCGGGATGGCCGAAGTTCACGTCGAACTGGATCTTCAGCTCCGTCGGGATGCTGGACGCGGACGACAACGGTACAAAAGAAGTGTACGTCGGATCTCACGACTTCTCTCTCCACGCTTGGGAGGCCGACGGTGCCGACGTGGGTGGGTTTCCGCTCTCGACCGAGGGTCAGATCTGGGCCACGCCGTCGTTCGCCGACGTGGACAAGGACGGCGACGAAGAGGTCTTCGTGGTCTCGCAGGACTCGAAGTTCTACGCCGCTCACCACGACGGGAGTCCCGTCTACGGGGCCAACCAGGGCTTCTTCCTCATTCCGTCGCTGCAGGGGTCGCGAGGCTCGGTGGCGATCGCCGACATCGACAAGGACGCGCAACTGGAGATGTTCGTCGGCACCGACTTCGGACGTGTCTTCGCGTTCAACCACGACGGAACGGCGTACTTGAACCACGTGGGCACGGCCTTCTACGAGGTCGCCTCGCCGGGCACCGCCTCCCGGATCTGGGGCCCCATCGCCATCGGTGACATGGACGACGATGGTACGCGGGAAATCGCGTTCTGCAGCTGGGACGACCACCTGTATCTCGTCGATCCGGACGGAAAGGACCTTCCCGGCTTCCCGAAGACGGCGCTCGACAACTTCCGAACGGGGCCAGTCCTTGCGGATCTCGACGACGACGGAACGATGGAGATTCTCGCCGGCAATGACGACGGCAATCTTTACGCCTACAACCACGACGGTTCGGACTACGGGTCTGGTGGAATCCTGGCGTCGATGCCGGGCGACGTTCGGAGCGTGCCGGCCGTGGCGAACATCGACGGGGATCCGGAGCTCGAGATCTTCGTGAGCTGCATGGATGGTCGCCTCTACGGTTTCGAGCACGACGGCACCGGGATCCTCAACCCGAGTGGCCTCTTCGTGGACATCGACAGCACGCGGGAATTCTCGGCGAGCCCGATCGTCGTGGACGTGGACGGCGATTCCGACATGGAAATCCTCGTGGGGCATCGTAACGGGAACTTCTACGGGTTCCATCACGACGGCACGCGAATCAGCGGGATGCCCATCCCGACCAGCAACGAGATCTACTCCACCGCGTCAGCGGGCGATCTCGATGGAGACGGGGACGTCGATGTGGCGTTCGGGTCGTACGACGCGAGCGTGAACGTGATCGACTTTCCCGGCGCTTCGACCCCGGCGGCCTACGAGTGGCCGACGTTCGGCGGAAACAACCATCGTACGTCCGTCTACGGGGAATTGGGTCCGCACCAGACGGGGGCGGATCCCGGACCGATGGCGGCGCTCTCGTTCGCTCTCCTGCAGAACTCGCCGAACCCGTTCGCACTGGGCACGTCGATCGGTTACGTGATCCCGGAGGCGGGCCAGGTCACTCTCCGGATATTCAACGTGTCGGGTCGTCTGGTGCGCACGCTCGTGAACGGATCGGCGCCGGCGGGTCGGAACACGGTAGCGTGGGACGGCCGTGATGGTCAGGGTCGTCGCCTCTCGTCGGGGGTCTACTTCTACCGGCTCGAGTCCGAGGCCAAGTCGCTCACGAAGAAGAGCCTGCTCTTGCGTTGACAGTCGCGGGGGCAGCCGCCGATTCTGGGCGAATGCCGAGAACCAAGATCGTCGCCACGCTGGGCCCCGCGTCGAAGGAGCCCGAGCTCCTCTTTCGGCTGATTCGCGCGGGCGTCGACGTCTTCCGTCTGAACTATTCGCACGGTACCCACGAGTCGCATGCGGAGCTGTTGCGTGCGGTTCGAGAAGCGTCGTCGCGCGCCGGGAAAGAGGTCGGGGTCCTGCAGGATCTCGCCGGACCGAAGATCCGGACCGGTGAGGTCGAAGGGGGCGGGAGTATCACCCTGGAGCGGGGTGGCGGCGTCCTTCTCCGCGCGGAGCCGGGACCCATGCGGCCCGGGCTCCTGACCGCGAGCCGTCCCGAGCTCGTGCGCGAGCTAGACCCCGGCCAGCGAGTGTACCTGAGCGATGGACGGATCGAGCTCGTCGTGGAGGAGATGGACTCGGACGGAGTACGACTCCGGGTCGAACGCGGAGGCCAGCTCACCGGGAATGCGGGCATCAACCTGCCGTCGACGCGGCTCGAGGTCCCTTCCCTGACCGACAAGGACGAGGCGGACCTCGTTCACGGTCTCGAAGCCGGCGCGGACGTCACCGCGCTCTCGTTCGTGAGGAGCCCCGACGACCTCGACGCCCCGCGGCGCATCGCGAGCGGGCGTGATCACGACATCTTTCTCATCGCGAAGATCGAAAAGCGAGAAGCGGTCGACAACCTCGAATCGATCCTCGATCGGGCCGACGGTGTCATGGTGGCTCGCGGTGACCTCGGGGTGGAGCTGCCGCCGGAAGAAGTGCCGCTGCTGCAGAAGCGTATCATCCGCGCCGCGAATGAGCGGCGGATCCCCGTGATCACTGCGACCCAGATGCTCGAGTCGATGATCGAATCGCCTCTCCCGACGCGGGCGGAAGCGTCCGACGTGGCGAACGCGATCTTGGACGGCACCGACGCGGTGATGCTCTCCGGCGAGACCGCGATCGGGAAGCATCCCGTGGAAGTCGTGGAGACGATGATCCGCATCGCCGAGAAGGCGGAGCTGCCAACGCCCGCCACCGAGCTCCGGCGTCAGGTCGCCGGCCAGGTCCCGCCCGCCGAGGCCGTGGCCCGGGCTGCGAGCCGTGCCGCCGAGGACGTCGGCGCCCGGGCGATCGTCGTGTATACGGAGTCGGGAAGCACCGCTCGGCTCCTGGCCTCCGCCCGCCCCAACGTGCCCGTTCTGGCGCTGTCGCCGGACATCCGGACGATTCGGCGCCTGAGGCTCTCCTGGGGCGTCTACCCTCGGCTCATGCCCCGGGTGGACCGGCTGGCCGAGATGCTGGCGATCGGGGAGAAGATCCTCATCGACGCCGATCAGGTCCGCCCCGGTCAGCGCGTGGTGGTCGTCTCCGGCAGCCGGGCCGCCCATCGCGGCGGGACGAACATGATGAAGGTCCTCACGATCGGGGAGGACCTCTGATCCTTCGACGCTGAATCCGCGCCTCCCGGCGGCCGAACTTGAAAGGGAGAGGGGGGTTCACCCCCTGACAGCGCGGTCCGGTACTCGGCCCCTTTCTATGCTCGGAGAGGCCGTGATATGATCCTCGGGCTGTTTCCGCGAACCCAAGACACCGAAGAGGTGCTGCATGCGCAAGGCCGTCGGATTCACCTTCTTGTCGGTCCTCGGACTCGCGTGGGGCCTCGGGGCCGACGCTGATGGGCCGGGGAAGAAAGTGTTCCTGGTCTACTCCGCCGATGAGAGGTCCGAGCTCGCCCCCTGCGGCTGAAAGGCCAAGGATAAGGGTGGGCTGGCCCGGCGGGCTGGCGAGATCGAGGAGTTCCAGAAGATCCATCCGCGGGTGTTCGCTTGCAGCTCGGGCGACATCTTCGAATGGGCGTCGGCGACCCGCGCGCCGCGCGACGATTCGTTGCTGAAAGCGAATTTCATGGCGCAGGCCCTCGGGCTCTTGGACTACGACGCGATCGCGCTCGGAGAAAAGGACCTGGCCTACGGCCGGGCGTTTCTTCAGGACGCCGCTAACCAGCACGGCCTGAAGTTCGTCTGCGCCAACGCGATCGACCGCACGACGAAGGAGACCATCTTCCCTCCGTACGCGGTCAGCGAGCGCAACGGAGTTCGAGTGGCGTTCATCGGCGTCGTGTCCCCGGAACGGCACATCACGGCCCAGGTCGAGTCGGCGCTCCTCGATCACCAGATCGAGATCGTGGACCCGACCGAGATGACCATGAAGGTCATGGACGAGATTCGCGCCAAGGCTGACCTCGTCGTCCTCTTGTCGCACACCGGCATCGAGAGCTCGGAGTATCTCGCCGAGGATCTCCCCGTGGACGTGGTCCTCGTCGGACACTACCCGGCGATCCAACACGACCCGAAGGAGGTCGGGGGCGCCGTGTTCGCCATGGCCGGATCGAAGTCCGATCGCTTCGGCACGCTGGAGCTGACGCTGACCGAGGACTTGTCCGAGGTCGCGGCGTTCGAGGGTGATGCGATCCGACTCCTCTCGAAGGGACCCGAAAACGCGCAGATCAACGCGCTCGCGGTCGAGTCCGACCGGCTGGACAAGGAGCGAAAGAAAGAGCAGCAGCTGGCGAGGCAGCGGGAACGTGAGGATGCGAACAAGCTACAGACGACCGCGAAGATCCATCAACGGGGCGGCGTGTTCGGGGCCGAGTCGTGCAAGTCTTGCCACGAACCGGTGTACGACACGTGGATGCAGACACCGCACGCGACCGCATTCGCCACGCTTGCCGAGGCCGACTCCTGGGACGATCCGGACTGCATCGGCTGCCACGTGACGGGCGTGGAAGACAAGACCTACGTGGCGGACGTCAACTTGCCGCCCGAGGTCTGGAACGTGCAGTGCGAGGAGTGCCACGGCAGTGGACTCCAGCATGCGCGCGACGGTTCCTACATGACGAGTGGCGAAGCCACTTGCCGCAAGTGCCACGATCCGGACAACAGTCCGGAATTCGACTACGAGCTGTACTCGTCATACGGAGTGCACTGATCCGACTCCGCCTCCGGGCGGTCGCGGCGGCGACCGGCGTGGCGCTCTTCGTGCCGAGCCCGGCCGGAGCGTGGGGCGAGCGGACCCACGAGATCATCAACCGCCGCTCGATCGAGTTCCTCCCCGAGCCGGCGCGTTCGGAGTGGGCGGCGATGGCGCTCCCCCTCGGCGCCCATGCGAGTGACGCCGATCACCGCAAGAGCCGCGTGCCCGGCGAGCGCCCCCGTCACTTCATCGACATCGACGTCTACGACGAGCACCCGTTCGACGACGTGCCGCGGGACCTCGAGGAGCTCGTGCGGAAGCGGGGTCGGGAGGAGGTGGACCAGTGGGGCACCGTGCCGTGGGCCATCGAGGAGTGCTGGCGGATGCTCGTCCTGTCTCTCGAACGCGGCGACTGGAGCTCCGCCGGAGCGTGGGGGGCGGATCTCGGGCACTACGTCGCGGACTCTCACCAGCCGCTCCACTGCACCGTGAACTACGACGGCCAGAACACGGGAAACGATGGCGTGCACCTGCGCTTCGAGGTGCACATGATGAATCGGCACTTCGACGAGACCCTGATCGACCGGACGGCCCCGCTTCCGGATCCGGGGGGAGACGTGGTCGAGTTTTGCTTCGGCTGGATTGCGGCCGCCTACCCCGGTCTCCACCCGATCCTGCGCGCCGATACGGAGGCGCGCGAGGCTGATTCCGGGCACGGCGACGCCTACTATCAGGAGATGTGGTCCCAGACCCGGGATCTTGCGACCTCCCAGGTGACCGCCGCGGCTCGAGATCTGGCCGCCCTCTACCTGGCCGCCTGGGAGGAGGCAGGGAGCCCGCCCGGGCCCGAAATTGCGCCTCCGTTCTCGGCTCTGCCCCCGGAGGTTCTCGACCCCCCCCAGACGCGCTCCGGGACCGCCCACCGGGGGGCCTGGCTCACCGCGGCCGCGATCCTCGTCTCGGCGCTCGTCCTGGGGAGCCGCTGAGCGGATGCCGCCCCAGACGGCGTCTCAAGGCACGGTGAGTCGCTGCCGATGCTACTAGGCTGGTCTCTAGCTCGCGGGGTTCTCTGGTCCCCGGGGCGAAAGGGGGAGAAACGTCCATGAGCGCCAAGAGAATCCTCGTCGTGGACGACCAGGAGAGCATGCGTGACATGCTCGCGGATCTCCTCGACATGATGGGGTACGCCCCGCGGGCGGTGGCGGGCGGGGCCGAGGCGCTCCACGAGCTCGAGGCCGGCGGCATCGATCTCGTGATCACCGATCTGAATATGCCGGTGATGGACGGGATGGAGCTGATGAAGCAGATCAAGTCCCGCACCCCCGACCTCCCGGTCATCGTCATCACCGGGTACGGCACGTTCCACACCGAGAGGCAAGTTCTCTCCAGCGGTGCCGATGGCTACATCCCGAAGCCGTGCACGATCAATCGCGTGCAGGAAACGGTGAGCGCCGCCTTCGGCGAGTGACCGGCTGATTCTCGCCCGGCATGCTATGCTCCACGCCATGTCCTGGGTCTTGGACGCATTCGGTCCCTGGTATCCGACCATCTACCCCCACCGAAACGACGCCGAGGCGGCGCGATTGCTCGCAACGCTGGCCGAGAACGTGACCTTGGCCGGGCGCCGCATTCTCGACGTCGGCTGCGGCGCGGGCCGTCACCTCGTCCGCCTCCGGAAGCTGGGATCCGATCCGGTCGGGCTCGATCTCTCGCCATCGCTCCTGGCGGAGGCTGCCCGCCACGGGCGGGAGGTGGGGGTCCGGGTCCCCCTGGTCCGGGGTGACATGCGGCACCTGCCGTTCGCGAGCCGCCGCTTCGACGGCGTCACGAGCCTGTTCACGAGCTTCGGCTACTTCAGTCGCGACGAGGATCGCCGGGTGGTCCGTGAGGCGACCCGGGTCCTCGTCCCGGACGGATTTCACCTTCTGGACTTCCTGAACCGCGATCGCGTGCTCGCGCATCCCAACCCCGAGAGCGAGCGTGAATCGGAAGGGTATCGAATTCGGGAGCGCCGCCGGATCGAGGATCGGGGCGGTCGCGTGGTCAAGCGCGTGACCGTGCTCTCGAAGGACGCCGAGGAGCCGGTCATCGACTACGAGGAGCGGGTGAACCTCTGGGGGCCGGACGAGCTGCGCTCGCTTCTCGAGAGCGCCGGACTTCACGTGCTTCAGGAGTGGGGCGAGTACGACGGCTCCCCGTTCGAAGCCGGGTCGAGCTCCCGGCACGTGTGGCTGAGCCGCAAGGAGAGGGGATGAGCTTGACCGTGTCCGCACGCGCGCCCGTCTCCGTCGCACCGATCGCGGACGGTTTCCCGGGCGCCTGGCTGCGGGGCGACCCCAAGGCGCGTCCCTTCCTACCGCGACACCCGTCGGTCGAGGGCGACTGGACGGCACGAATCGACGAAGTCGATCGCACGCCGCCGGCGGTCGAGGTCTGGGAACGGGCTCGGGCCTGTGGCGAGCGTCTAGGAGCGTCGAGCGAGTCGACCTCGAACGCACGCGCCCTGGCGGACGGCTCCACCCTGTGTGTCACGGCGGGGCAGCAGCCGGGGCTCTTTCTCGGTCCTCTCTACACGGTGTACAAGGCGATGACGGCGGTCGCGCTGGCGCGGAGCCTGGCGGCACGAGCCGAGCGGACCGTCGTCCCGGTGTTCTGGAACGCGGCGGACGACAGCGATTTCGACGAGATCGGTTCGGCGGTCCTGCCGGATCCGGATTTCCGACTCACGAAGCACTCGCTCGCCGGCGGCGATCTCGCGGCCGGCGGGATGGTCGGTGATCTCTCCACGGACGGTACGGCGCGCGCCGTCGAGGAAGCCCGCGAGCTCCTGCGTGGCCGATCCGCGGGAGAGGCGATTCTTCGTCACCTGGACGGAGCGGTCTCGCGGGCGAAGGACCATGGCGAGATCGCGACGGCGCTCCTCTACGATCTCTTTCGCGGAACGGGGCTCGTCGTCGTCGATGGGAGGTGGCCGGAGCTTCGTCGCGCGGCCGCGCCCCTGTTCGAGCGGTACGCGAAGCAACGCGAGGCGATCGGCCGGGCGGTGATGTCGGCGGGAGCCGATCTCGAAGAATCGGGATACCGTGCGCCGATCGCCGAGGTGTCCACGCACTCCGCCCTCTTCGAGCTTCGCTCTGGGCGAAGGCATCAGTTCGAGGGAACCACCGACGAGCTGCTGAAGCGGATCCGCGAGGCTCCGGAGACGCTGTCGCCGAACGTGATGCTCCGTCCCGTGGTTCAGGATTCGCTATTTCCGAACGTGGCGACGGTCGGGGGGCCGGGCGAGGTCTCCTACCACGCCCAGCTCTCGCCGAACTACGAAGCGCTCGGCGTCTCGATGGCCATTCTCTTCCCGCGGTTCGAGGCAACGCTCGTGCCACGGGGAGTGTACGAGCTCGCCGAGCGTCGCGGCGCTTCCGTCGAGGCGTTCGTGCTCGACTTCGACGCGGCGATGAAGAAGACCGCACCACGGGCGCTGCCCGAAGCGCTCAAGGTGGCGCTCGACGGCTTCGAGGCGCGCGTCGTCGGCGACGCGGATCGGCTGCGAGAGGAGGCCGCGAGCTTCGATGCGGGCCTGACCGGCGCGGTCGATGAAGCGCTGCAGCGGGCGCAAGACGCCGTGCGGAAGCTGCGGGGCAAGGCGGCGGGTGCGGCGCGCGCGGCGGAGAAGCGTCGCGATCCGTCAGTGAAGCACTACCGGGAATTCTTGCGCCCCCGGGGAGTTCCGCAGGAGCGAGTGCTCTCGGCCTTGACGCTCTTCCTGGAGACGATCGGGAGCCCCCTGGACTGTCTCGAGGAGGCTCTCGCCCGGCACGTGGAGGCGGCGCGGGACGGGCGTCCGGGGCATTGGCTCCTCGACTTCGGCGGCTGCCGCGACGGGGAAGCAGCGTGACGGTTCTCGCGTTCGGCGCGCATCCCGACGACGTCGACCTCTACGCCGGTGGGCTCGTGGCGGCGCTGACGCGGCGGGGGGTGGAGGTCGTTCTGTGCGACCTGACGGCCGGCGAGCTCGGTACGCGGGGCACTCCCGAGCTTCGCGCGGAAGAAGCGGAGGAGGCGGCGCGCATCCTCGGCATCGAGACGCGCGAGTGTCTCGGCCTCCCCGACGGCGGCATCGTGCGAACCGACGAGGCGCAGACGCGGGCGGTGGTGGAGTCGATGCGTCGGTATCGCCCGGAATTGATTCTCGCGCCGTACGAAGTGGATCTCCACCCCGATCACCGGGAAGCGGCGCACCTGGTCCGACGGGCTCGGTTCTTCGCTCGGGTCGACCGGTTCGACGCGACTGGCGATCCCTGCCGCCCCGGCCCGATCCTCTTCTACGAACAGAAGATCCCGCTCGAGCCGCACCTCGTGGTCGACATCGGGGAAGTGCGGGAAGTGAAGCGCGAGGCGGTTCGCGCGTTTTCGTCGCAGTTCTTCCGCGCGCCCGACGATCCCGTCCGCACCGAAATCTCGGAGCCCGAGTTCCACGAAATGCTCGACGCGCGCTCGCGCGCGCACGGCTCGCGCATCGGGGTCACCTGGGGTGAGGGGTATCGTCGCGACGAGCCCCAGGCCGTTCAGGACCCCGTTCATCTTCTCCCGGGGACGCGTCTCGCGAGGAAGGTGGAGCACTCGTGAGAATCGGGATGGTCTGCTACGCCAGCCACGGCGGCAGCGGCATCGTGGCGACGGAGCTCGGCACGGAGCTGGCGCAGCGAGGCCATGAAGTACACTTCATCACGAACGACGTTCCGGTCCGCATGGACCGGTTCATGGAGAACATCTTTTTCCACCGGGTGGAGGTCGACACCTACCCGGTCTTCGCGTACACGCCCTATTCGCTGAATCTCGCGGCGAAGATCCTGGACGTCATCAAGAGTCACGGACTCGACGTGATTCACGCCCACTATGCGGTTCCCCACGCGACGTCGGCGTACCTCGCCAAGCAGATGCGTCGCCCCTGTGACGTGCGCACCGTCACGACGTTGCACGGCACGGACATCACGCTCGTCGGTGTGAAGCCGTCCTTCTACGAGATCACGCGTTTCTCGATCGAGCAGTCGGATCGCGTGACCGCCGTGTCCGACTGGCTCCGGCAGAAGACCATCGAGAGCTTCGAGTACGAGAAGCCGATCGACGTGGTCCACAACTTCGTGGACGCCGATCGGTTCCGTCCTTTTCGCGGAGACAAGAAGCGGAGCCGTTTTGCCGCGGCGGGCGAGTTCGTGATCATGCACGCGTCGAACTTCCGGCCGGTGAAGAACATCCCGACCGTGATCCGGGTGTTCGAGGCGCTGCGCAAGCGCTATCCCGTGAAGCTCCTCCTGGTGGGGGACGGCCCGCAGCACGCGG
>JALGZO010000287.1 GCA_025774865.1 bacterium
TTCGACGTGCTGGTGTCGGACCACGCCGGAAAACCCTCGAAGTTGCTGGACCCGTCCATGGCCAAGGGGTCTCCCGTCGACATGACCGCGGTGAGACATCCCTCGAGGGCGTCCAGCGACCGGTTCGCGCAGAGTTCCCAGGCGCGGCAGCCCGGAATCCTGGTGTCCGAAGGCGTCCACATGTCGTGATTGTGACCGCATCCGTCCATGTTGCCCGAGAGATTGAGGGGGCCGGCGGTCATGATGCCCGCGACCACCTTCACCACAATGGGGAACCGCGTGATCTCGGCTCGCACGGTCCGCTGCGATCCGTTCAGGTGGGCCGGAACGCGGATGATCGACACTGGAAACCCGGTGGTGAAGTTCTCGGGCGGGAATCGACCCGCGTCGTAGAGCACGACCTCGCCCGGGTCCCGGATCCCGTCCTGGTTGCGGTCGATCCACTTGTGCTCGATCACGATCGGCGCGATGCCTTCGACCGTGTCTCCGTAGTGCAGCCAGTTCGTCGAGGGCTGGATCGTCGGCACGACCGTCTCCGTGCCGGTCGGCGCGGGGAGCTGATCCGCCGGCGCCAGGTAGACCTCGGTGCGCCAGTTCGGGTCCGGATTCATCTCGTCGTCGCCGATGAAGGGATCCACCGAGGCCCCGTTGACGTTCACGAAGGTCCCGGCTTTCATCTCCATCCGGGCCACGATTTCCGCCACGCCGGCTTCGGCCGAGTACAGTGCGGCCACGTGGTCCTTCTGGTTGCTCGCGATCCGCTGCTCGGTGGTCGAGAAGAGCATGAAGCCGACGCTCAGGACCGTGAGGGCGGACAGGATCATGAGAAGAGCGAGCATCGCGAGCCCGCGCTCCGAAGTCAGGAGATTCAAGGATCGCCGGTTCATTAACATGCCCCCCGGTGCTTCCGAGTAGATGACGAACTCGCTCGTCGAGAAGGCGGTCCACGTTCCGGCAGCCTCCCCCGATCCGAATCTCGGCAAGTTTCCGCAGTCAAATGACGTAAAATTAGCTGTCCCCTCATCCCCTCGTTTGCGGCTCATCTAGTCTCCGCGTCCGTCCGATGTGCAGGGCAGGGTTGCCCTCTGGGGGGAGGTCCACGTGGACGATTCGGGACTGCTGATCGTCGCCCGGAACCAGGACGGAGAACTGATCCGAGGCACGTCGGAGGACTTCCGGCCGGACCAGTACTTCTTCCACGTCGCTGATCCTCGGGCCGCGGAGCCGATACGGGTCCTTCGCACTCAGCTGAAGGCGGTCTTCTTCGTGAAGTCGCTCGAGGGAAACCCGCATCATACGGAGCAGAAGAAGTTCACCGGGACGGATCGAACACCTACGAAGCTGTGGGTCGTGTTCACCGACGGCGAGGAGCTCGCCGGATGGACGGACGAGTACAACCTGGACGAGCCGGGGTTCGTTCTCTATCCGACCGACCCGGACTCGAACATCCGGCACGCCTGGATCCCGCACACTGCGACCGAGAGAGTGTTTCTGAACGAAGACGCGATCAAGGCGTCGCGCGCGTTCGAGAAGAAAGGCCCAGCCCTCAAACGCCGCATCACGCCGCAGGATGTGAGCGCGGTGCTCTCCGGGCGGACGAGCTCCAACGCCGCCGGCCGCGGTGAGCCCGACGTCAGCTGACTTCAGACACCCCCGAGCGAGCCGGTGACCGGGACGAGTCCTGGTGCGCCGTCGATGGGGTCTCGGCACGCACGGGTTGGCGAGCGTCGTATTCCCCTGCTTCCCCTTCTAGCCAGTCCAAGAAGGCGTTCACGTCGTCGGCGAGTGCCATCAGATAGTCGTCCTTCCGCAGGTTTGCTCGGATCTTGCGGTTACCGCCGCGAAAGGTCTTGAGCGTTTCCTGGATCCGGTATGAAGCGCCAGCGACTCGATGCGAGTTCCGCAGCGATGTGATGACCAGGTAGGCCGACGCGATGACGAAGAAGGCGATCGAGGCCACGACTTGCGTCAGGAGGCCGCTCACCTCGAGGCCCTGCTCGACAAGCCGGCTCTTGAGCTGTGCTCCCAGGAAGAATTGAACGCCCAGCGCGACGACGAGAACGATCACCATCGGTAGAGTGAAGGACATGACGATCCGGCGTTGAAGCGCCGCGTTGACCACGAAGCGCGACCGCCGGTCGAAGAAATTGAGGCCCATTGCGTATTTCCCTCCAGCTCGGTTCGTGTCTTCTATCGACACTTACGGAAGTACACTTGAAAGAGGCCGCTCCGCCCCTCTTGCCGGGGAGGCTCGCCTCAGGTGTCGATCTACAGCTCGCTCCAGGCCAGCGTCTGATAGTCGAAGTTCCGGCCCACGAACGAGTAGATCGCGTCCCGGCTGAAGAGGGCGGTGGAGTTGCCGGCGCTGAATGCGTCCGCCGTCGCTCCGCGGACGCAGATCGCGCCGAGGATCCAGGCCGTTCCGGTGACCCGGCAGTCGCC
>JALGZO010000288.1 GCA_025774865.1 bacterium
CGCGCACGCTCGACGAGATCACGATCGAAGGCGAGCTGCATCTTCCACAGGTTCTGTTCATCACGTCCCGGGAGGCGACGCGTCCGCTCGACTGGCTCGACTACTATGCGGCGCCCCCGGCGGCCGAAGTGGCGCGGACGACGCCGCTTCCTACCCGAATCGAGGTCATTCCGTCGCTCGATTCTGCCGATAACGCCGAAGACCCCGAATTGATCGATGCCCCGAGCCTCGCGCCGGACCCGTCCACGGCGCCCAGCGACCCCGCCGAATCCACCAAGGAGAGACAACGATGATGTTCTATTCGCAATTCGCGTCGTTCTTCCGCGACGGCGGGCCGTTCATGTTCGTAATCCTCGGCGTGGCCGTGTTGATTCTCGGCACCGCGCTCGAGCGATTCTGGGTCATCGGAAGGGCGTCGTCCTGGAACGCGCGAAAGCTCGTGCGGGATCTCACGGAGCACGTTCGGCGCGGCGATGCCCGGGCCGCCGCGCAGCTCGCGAGCCGAGTGAAGTCGCCGCCCGGTCAGGTCGCCCACGCGATCCTGACGTCGGGCGCACAGTCGGACGAATCGCTCTATGCGGCCGCGGACGGCGAGGCCGCGATCTCGATGATGCCGCTCTCGCGACGCCTTCCCTATCTGAGTCTTCTCGCGAACACCGCGACACTCCTGGGATTGCTCGGGACCATCTTCGGTCTGACCACGGCCTTCGCGGCGGTGGGCGCGGCCGACCCGTCGCAGAGATCGGCGTTCCTCGCGGCGGGAATCTCGCAGGCCCTCAACACGACGGCGTTCGGTCTCATCGTCGCCGTGCCGGGGATGCTGATTCACGGTTTCCTCGCGAGCCGGGTGGAGCGGATCGGCGCGCAGGTGGACGAAATCACCGTGCGGCTCATCCGCGCGGTCCTCGGCCGGACGCCGGAGACGATCCCGTCGGTGGCGGAGGAGACGGTGGCCCTGATGCCGAGCGCCACGAGTGCAACGCACGCGCCCGGCCGTCCGGCTCCGAACCCTCTCTTGGCGGCGGCGAGCGCCCGGCCCGACGGGACGCGCACGCAGCCGCGGGCCCACCGATGATCCGACGGCGCCGGCGCGGCGGCCGGGAAGAGGGCGCGGATCTCGAGGTTCTTCCCATGATGAACCTCTTCGTCGTCCTGATTCCGATGCTGCTCTTGTCCGCGGTCTTCGCGGAGCTCGCGGTGATCCGCATGGGTTTGCCTTCCGCCGACGCGGAGTCACGCTCCGAGCGCGAGTCGCTCGGGCTCGCCGTGGCGATCGAGGACGACCGCTGGATCGTGCGGGCTGACCGGTTCGAGGCGAAGATCGTCGGCCGTGACGGATCCGGCGCGATCGGATCGTTGCGAAGGACGCTCGCCGGCGTCACCGCGAGCTTCCCCGAGAACCGAGACGTCGTAATCCTGTCGTACCCTCACACGCGTTACGAAGACATCATCTCCGTGATGGACATCTCGCGTGAAACCGGCCTCGAAAACCTCTCGCTGTTGGGGGCCGAATCATGACGCGGCGCCGCTGGAGAAGTCGCGGTCGCGTCTCGCGTCCAGACCGGGTCAGGATGACATCGATGATGGACATCCTCGTCGTGCTTCTCCTCTTTCTCCTCAAGAGCTTCGTCCTCGACGGTGAGACGATGACGCCGCCACCGGGGGTGGAGCTGCCGCCGTCGACCGCGCGAGTCGCGCCCGAGGCGACACTCGTCGTCGCGATCTCCGACGACACGATCCTGCTCGGGGGCGAGCCGATCACATCGGTGGGCGCGGCGCTGGCGAGCGACGACCTGCTGATCGAGAAGCTCGAAGAAGGACTCCACCGGGAGTTGAGCCGGATGGAGGAGCTCGCCGACCGCAAGGGCGGCGGCGAGGTTTCGTACAAGGTCACCATTCAAGGCGATCGCGAGCTCGAGTTCCGGCTGCTGCAGAGGGTGATGTACACGTGCAGCGAGAGTGGACTCGAAGAAATGGCCCTCGCCGTCGTCCAGAAGGCTCGGAGCTGACATGGCACAAACTCTCACGGCCGATCTCTCCGCGTACCGCATCTCTCTCTGGGGCGAGCCGGATCCGCGGTGGCGACGCTGTCTCGCGATCGCTGGGGCGCTCGGCATCGCCACGCTCATCGCCGTTTACGTGGTTCCCCCGCGGCCGGTGGAGATCACGAGCGTCGACCAGGTTCCGGACCGTTTCGCGAAGCTGATTCTCGAGGAGGCGACCCCGCCCACCGCACCAGCCCAACCCCGCTCGCCCGAGGCGATCCGGGAGAAGCCACCGGAGATCGTCACCGAGCCGAAGGTCACGCCGGTGGAAGTGTCGCGGCGCGAGCCGCGACGAAGGGCACCGAGCCCGCCGCAGACGGTTGGCAAGGCCGGGCGCGAGAAGGCGAAGCAAGTGACGCAGGAGCTCGCCGCGGTTCAGTCGGAGTTGTTCGCTTCGACCTCCGATGACGTTTCGACGAAGAGGCGGAGCCCGCGCGGACGTCGGACCCGCTCCGGGCGGCGGTCCTCGGAGCTCGCGGGTGTGACCGGACCCGCGCCGACGGTGGATCCGGGCGCCGCGACGTCGAGGCTCGAGGGGACGAGCATCGCGATCGCAGAGATCGAGACGATCTCGGAGGGCGCCACGGAGTCGGGCGCCACGGCCGCGGGCCAGCGCTCCCAGATCCGCAGCGACGCCCAGCTTCTCGCGGTCGTGCGGAAGTACGCCCCGGGAATCCAGTTCTGCTACGACAACGAGCTCAAGAAGGCTCCGGGGCTCGGCGGCAAGCTCCTCGTGAGCATCACGGTGACCGCGACGGGAAGGGTGACGGACGCCGAGATCGTTCAGGACACTGTGGGTTCCGCGGGGCTCGCCCGCTGCGCTCTCGCGCAGGTGGAGGCGTGGAAGTTCCCGAGCGTGGAGGCCGGCACCGTGGTCTTCCAGGCGCCGTTCGTCTTCACGCCGCCGGAGTAGGGCGACTCCCGCAGCGGACGTACGCCGGTTGACGCCGCAGCGGACTTACGCAGCGGGAGGTCCAGCGTCGAGACCGCGGGCGATGACCGCGGGGCGATGACCGCAACGCTAGTCACTCGTCATGATGAAGAGTGGCTGATCGATCAGGGACCCGTAGTCCG
>JALGZO010000289.1 GCA_025774865.1 bacterium
ACTTCACCCGTATCTGGAGGGGGGCCGTGAGAGCCGCGGCAGCAACGATCATCGCGCTCCTCCTCGCTGCCACCCCGACCTCCGCTCGCATCTGGTACATCACGCCCGACGGCACGGGTGACGCTCCGACGATTCAAGCCGCGATCGACTCCGCAGCCGCCGGGGACGAGGTGTTCCTCGCCAGTGGAACGTTCCACGAAACCGAGATCCGGATGAAGAGCAGGATCGTCCTCCGCGGCACGGCAGCGGATTGGACGATTCTCCAGGGAGCGGATCAGCACACGACCCTTCACTGCGACGCCATCCAGAACGTTCGGATCGAGGATCTCCAGCTCATCGGCGGAGACTATCGGATGAGCGTCCTGGACTCCCAGGTCGACATCTCGCGATGCACTTTCCGGGGCGGTGACGCCGACTCGATGGCGGGCCGGGCTCTCCATTCCGAGTCGTCCACGCTCTTCCTCTCGGACTGCCTCTTCGCCGAAAACAGCACATGGGGCGACCTCTCCGGCCGGGGCGCCGGGATCTACTGTCGCGGCGGCGACCTGTCCCTCGAGGGTTGCCTCTTCGAGAACAACGTGGTGTCCGGAGACGCCGTCGGCTTTGGGGCCGGCGTCTTCGCCACTGGCTCCACCGTCGTGCTCGACGCCTGCGAGTTCCGGGGCAACCGGGCCGGAAACCCCGAGGGTGGCGGAGTACCCCCCCTCGGGGTCGGCGCCGGGCTGTACGCCGATTCCTCGACGGTGACGATCGCAAGGTGCACGTTCGCCGAAAACTTGGCGGCGCGGATGCTGACCAACGGGGAGGGCGGCGGAGCCGCGATTCGTAACTGTGGCGCGGTCACCATCGACGATTGTCAGTTCGTCGACAACCGAGGCGGGTTCGGTGCCTCCGTCGCGTTCCGCATCGCCGAGGGCGTCATGATCCGTCGCTGCACATTTCGCGGGAACCGCGGACGAGAGGGGAGCGCAATCTGGTGCCACCGCACGTTTGCCCTCACCGAGGATTGTCTGTTCGTCTCGAACGACAACCAGGCGGTATGGGCGCGCGGCTACAATCCGGGCGACTCGGATTTGCAGCTCGATCGCTGCACGTGGTTCGGGACGACCGGCGTGAGCATCTACTCGTACGTCTGGGGATCCATCACGGTCCGGAACAGCATCGTGGCGAACGGCACGCTCGATCCCGGAGTCGAGTGCTTCTACGGCGAGATGATGATCACCTGCACCAATATCTGGGGAAACCACGGCGGCGACTGGGTCGGCTGTGTCGCCGACCAAGCGCACATCGACGGAAACTTCTCCGCCGACCCCCTCTTCTGTGATGCCGACCTCGGCGACTTCACCCTCTCGTCCGCGTCACCGTGCCTCCCCGGCAACCACCCCGACGGTGTGGACTGCGGGCTGATCGGTGCCTTCGGCCAGGGCTGCGGCCCGGTGTCCGTGGAGCCGGAGACGTGGGCGGGGATCAAGGCCAGATACCGGGGCGGCGGACCGTGAGGCGAGACGAAACGAAGCTCATGCGTTCACGACCGCTACGCGCGCCGGGCTGATACGAGGTTTTCGGTACGTACAGCCAGTCCGCGCCTCGTCCTCACCCTACCTCGCCAGCGTCATCTTGCGCGTTGCCGTTTCGCTTCCGGCGCGGAGCGTGTAGAGATACACGCCGCTCGCGAGCCCGTTCGCATCCCACGGAACCAGATGCTCTCCCTCCTCGAGCGGCTCGTTCACGAGTGTCGCGATGTGACGGCCGGCCACGTTGTACACGTCCAGCGTCACGAGCCGAGGACTGCGCAGCGAAAACCGGATGGTCGTGGTCGGGCGGAAGGGATTAGGGTAGTTCGGGCGGAGCGTGAAGCGAGCTGACGCCACGACATCGCCCACCCCTGTCTCGTAGATCTCGATGGGCGGTCCCGGCGTCAGATCGCGGCCGTCGAAACCCGGGAAGTCGGGTCCGTACCGATGCGACCGAAACACCTTGTTGCCTACCGGCGGATCACCTTGCGTCATGGGGCCGTTGCTGTTGACCGGACTCACATAGAGCCACACCAGATCATCTGTGTGTCGATCTCGAGCAGCGTGCCCGAGGCTCCCTCGCAAATCAGGGTATTGCCGTTCGGCAGCCGATGCGCGCCCGCGATGAAAGACGACCAAAGACTCTCCGGGGGCGTTGCCGTGTACGTCCAAACCGCGTCGGCCGGCTCGTGGGGGGCTCCGGGGGGCGGGACTGGATAGTCTCCGTTCGGGTCGGCCGTGGTCACGACCTCGTCGACGGTCGAGTAGTCCCCTTCGGGACGTCCATTCCCGTTGTTGAAGACGGTGATGTTGTCTTCGCCTGGGAACCCACCCGGAATCCACCGCGCGTCGTGCTGGCCGTAGAGTCTGCGGTCCTCTTCCGTGCCGCGGTGATACGCCTGGGGGTTGCCCCACCG
>JALGZO010000290.1 GCA_025774865.1 bacterium
GTTTCTGGACGTGAGGAGCGGCCCGCAGTCGCCGTCGAAGGCCGCCGAGAAGCTGCCGCACGTGGGCGCCGGGCTTCCGAAGCGGTCGATGACCCGCCACGAGAGTGAGTAGCTCAGAGAGTCCTCCAGGACCGCGATGTGGACGATCTCTCCTTCGGCGACGTCGAAGCTGACCAGGTCGTTGTCGAAAGGATCGTCGAGGATCCCCACGAAGGGAACGTCGCAGGCGAGCACGGTCGTCGAGTCCTCGCAGGCCTGGGGCAGCGTGAGTCTCTGGACGTGAGCGACGTAAGTCCCGGCCGCGCCGACGGACGAGCCGATCCAGTCGCGAACTTCGATGCGGTAAGGGTTGCCGATGAAGGGGAGGTTCGCGCAGTCGCGGTTGTCGAGGTTGGAAAACGTGCCGCAGCTGGTGGCGGGATTTCCCAGTGCGTCGAGCACCCTCCACTCCACCTGAAATCCGGGATCGGAGGGATCGGTCTCGCCGAGAGTGATGTTGAGGACCTCGCCGGCCGTGACGCTGAAACGCAGGAGGTCGGTATCGATGCGGTGCTCGATGAAGCCCGTGAGGGGAACGTCACAGAGGAGGGCTACGTCGTCACAGCCCTGCGCGGCGTTGAGATGCTGCAGGTGGATGGTGTAGCCGCCGGCGGCGTCGAGCTGGGTCTCTCGAACCTGCACCCGGTAGGGGCTCCCGGACTCGGGAAGCGGCCCGCAGTCACCGTCGAAGATCGCGGAGAAGGTCCCGCAGCTGGCCGCCGGCCTCCCGAGGCGATCGATGACCCGCCAGGAGAGCGAGTAGCCGGGAGAGTCCTCGAGCACGGTGACGTGGACGATCTCCCCGTCGGCGACTTCGAATCTGACCAGGTCGTTGTCGATCGGATCGTCCAGCGTCCCCACGAAGGGAACGTCGCAAACGAGCACTGCCGTCGTGTCCTCGCAGCCCTGAGATAGCGTCAGCCTTTGAAGGTGAGCGACGTAGTCGCCGGCCTCGCCCAGACCCAATCCGACTCGATCGCGGATCTCGATGCGATAGGGGTTGCCGGTGGAGGGGAGGTTTGCACAGTCGCGGTTGTCGACGTCGGAGAATGTGCCGCAGCTCGCGGCGGGATTGCCGAGGGAGTCGAGCACTCTCCATTCCACGTCGAACCCGGGGTCGAAGGGAGCAATCTCGTCGAGGGTGATGTTGAGGATCTCGCCGGGCGCGATGCTGAAGCGCAGAAGGTCGGTGTCGATACGGTCTTCGATGGAGCCCGTGAGAGGAGTGTCGCAGACCAGGACGTCGTCGATCGTGTAGTCGCCGACCCCGTCGAGCTCGCTCTCCCGAATCTGGACACTGTAGGGACTTCCCGATGCGAGGAGCGGTCCACAGTCGCCGTCGTGGCTCGCGGAAAAGGTGCCACACGTGGGCGCCGGGCTCCCGAAGCGGTCGACGACCCGCCAAGAGACCGAGTAACCCGTCGTGTCCTCCAGGATGGTGATGTGGACGATCTCGCCGTCGGCGGCGCCGAAGGCGACCAGGTCGTTGTCGATGGGATCTTCGAGAGTGCCCCCGAGCGGGGTGTCGCACAGCAAGATGCCGATCTCACAGGTCTTCCCACGCGTGAGTCTCTGCAGATGTGCGGCGTAATCGCCGGTCTCGCCCAGAGCCGCTCCGGTCCGCCGGTCGCGAACCTCGATGTGATACGGGCTGCCGGTGGCGGGGAGGTTCGGGCAGTCGCGGTTGTCGAGATTGGAGAACGTGCCGCAGCTGGCGGCGGGGGTTCCGGAGGCGTCGAGCACTCTCCACTCCACCTCGAATCCGGGATCGAAGGGGTCGATCTCGTCGAGGGTGATGTTGACGATCTCCCCGGGCGTCACGCTGAAGCTCAAGAGGTCCGTGTCGATGCGGTGCTCGATGGAGCCGGTGAGGGGAACATCGCAAAGGAGAGGTGTAACGTCGCAGGCCGCGGCAGCGGTGAGGCGTTGTAGGTGAATCGTGTAATCCCCGACGGCGTCGAGATCAGTTTCTCGGATTTGGATGCGGTACGGGCTTCCAGAGGCGAGGAGCGGCCCACAGTCACCGTCCGAGACCGCCGAGAAGCTCCCGCACATGGGCGCCGGGTTTCCGGCACGATCGACCACCCGCCAGGAGAGCGAGTAGATCAGTGAGCTCTCGAGGACCGTCACGTGGACGAAATCCCCGTCGGTTGCGTCGAAGCAGACGAGATCGTTGTCGATGGGATCGTCGAGCGTTCCCACGAAAGGCACGTCACAGACGACCGCGGTCGTCGAGTCCTCGCAGGCGTAGGGCAGGGTGAGCCGTTGCAGGTGCGCGACGTAAGTCCCCACGTCGTCTTGAAACTGATCACGAATCTCGAGGGTGTACGGGTTTCCGGCCACCGGGAGGGCGGTGCAGTCCCGGTGGTCCAGAATGCTGAAGGTGCCGCAGTCGGCGGCCGCGTTTCCGTTGCCGTCCAGGATCCTCCACTCGACGCCGAAGGACGCCCCGGACGGCGCCGTCTCGTCCACCGTGAAGAGGATCACTTCGTTGTCGGATACGGAAAACGTCAGCGAATCCGACTCCGTGGGCGAGTCGATCGATCCTACCGTCGGAATGTCACAGAGAAGCACTTGCGCTTCGCCGCTCCCGGTCAACGCGAACGCGATCGAGAAGCCGAGAGTGACGAAAGAGCCGAGCGGGCGGAGCCGGCGCAGGACGATGGTCTCCTTCTCGATTGCGGAAACAGGGCCAACCATCATTAACGGCCCTTCGTATCGTCCGCTTCAGCCGGGCCGAGCAGAATCCAGGAGGGAGCCCAGGACCCAGGATCCTATCCTCTCCATCGCTTTTCCGACAGCGGGCATCCTGGCGAGCCATCGAGGCGGAACGCCTCTGGAAGAGGCTCCGAGGGCTCTCTGCCGCTTTGCGGGCCGCCGCCGGCTCGTGTATCCTGGCCTGCTTTCTGCCCCCTCCCGGAGAGCTCTCATGATCACCCGCGAGCAGGTCCTCCACGTCGCCCGCCTGGCGAAGCTGGACCTCACCCCCGAGGAGGAGGAGCGATTCTCCGCCCAGCTCGGGCAGATTCTCGCGTACGTCGATCAGCTCCGTGAAATCGAAGACGAGGGCGACGAGCTCGCCCACGTGGTTCCGGTCGAAAAGGACCTTCGGTCGGACGAGCCGGCCGAGTGCCTCCCGCGCCCCGAAGTCCTGGCGCTTGCCCCGGCCGCCGACGACGAGACGATGAGAGTTCCCGCCGTGCTCGAGGGGGGTGGCGCTGCGTGAGCTCGGAGTCTCGGCCGGCGTCACGCACCATTTCCGATCTCGTAGCGGCGCTCCGCGCCGGAGAGCTCACGGCCACCGAGCTCGTCGGGGACGCCCTCGATCGGATCGAGGAGCGCAACGAACGGCTCCGCGCGTTTCTCTCGGTGGACGCGGACGGGGCGAAGGCGGCGGCCACCGCCTCCGACGAGCGGCGCGCCGAAGGTCGAGCCCGTGGCCCCTTCGACGGTATCCCTTACGCGCTCAAGGACAGCATCGTGGCCCGGGGGCTCCCCGCGACGTGCGGCTCGAGGATCCTCGAGAACTTCGTGTCGCCGTACGACTCGACGGTGGCGACCCGGCTCCGCGAAGCGGGCGCCATCCTCGTAGGCAAGACCAACCTGGACGAGTTCGCGATGGGCAGCTCGAACGAGCACTCCGCGTTCGGGGCCGCGAGCAACCCCTGGGACGAG
>JALGZO010000291.1 GCA_025774865.1 bacterium
CAACTGGAACTATAATTTCTCGATCACCCGCCAAAACGAGCGCATCTCGACCAGCGAGCTGCGGGGCGGTCCGTCCATCAAGATGCCCGGCAACGTCAACCTGAACGGGGGCATCAACTCGGACTGGCGGAGGGCTCTGTCGGGAGGAGCGGGAGGCGGTTACACGCGGACGGATGACGACGCCGGGGAGTCGGCCGACGTCTGGACGTACCTGACCTGGCGCCCGACGGACGCCGTCCGGATGGAGGTGAACCCCGAATACAGTCACCACCAGCCGGACTTCCAGTACGTGGAGACGGCCGATCACGGGGACGACGTCGCCTACGTGTACGGGAGCCTCGACCAGAAGACGTTCGACGTGTCGTTCCGCCTCGACTACAGCGTGACGCCGGATCTGACCATTCAGTACTACGGTGCGCCGTTCGTGTCCGCGGGGCAGTACGGGAGCTTCCGCCGTATCACGAGCCCGCGGGCGGACTCTTACGAGAATCGTTTCCGACGAATCGCCGAAGGCGAGATCCAGTACGACGAGGAGAACGAAAGCTATCTCGTGGACGAGAACGGCGACGGAGTCATCGACTACGAGTTCGGCAACCCGGACTTCAATGTCCGGGACTTCAACTCGAACCTGGTCGTTCGGTGGCAGTATTCGCCGGGGTCGAGCATCTTCGTCGTGTGGTCCCAGTCCCGCTTCGGCTTTTCCCCCGACGGGAGCTTCAACGTCCGGGACGACATGAACGCCCTGTTCGACGTTCACCCGCACAACGTCTTCCTCATCAAGGTGAACCGCTGGATCAACCTCTAGGCGCTCGGTTCGGAGCTCGGCGATCCCGGGGCTCGCGCGCTCAGGCTCGACGACGTCGATGCCGATCTGGGTGGTTTCCAGCCACCGAGGTTTCCGTGCGAAGACTCGTCGTCTGCGTCTGCCTCTGCTTGGCGGCCTCGCCCACGAGGGCCCAGGACGCGCCGCTCACACGTTACCCCGAGTTCCGCTGGAGCCTCGACGCGCCGTTGCTGGTCGTCGGGGCCGGCCTGGCGCTTACGGGGGGGCTCCTCACTCTGGACCGCCGGGATGTCCCCCCGGAAGGGCTCGACCCGTCCGAGATCAGCTGGGCCGTCGACCGGAGGATCGTGGGCCAGACGGACGAAGGTGCGGACCGGGCCAGCGACTGGACGCGCAACGCGGCCCTGGCGTTTCCGCTCGTGCTCGCGCTCGCGTCGCCGGATGACCGCTGGTCGGGCCTCGGGCGCCGGGGATTCGTCTACGCCCAGGCCCTCCTGCTCAGCGGCGGGCTCACGACGCTCGGGAAACAGGCGTTCGGCCGCCCGCGCCCCTTCACGTATCTGCCGGAGTCGGAACGACCGTCGAACCCGAACTACGACGTCGAGGACGAGCGGGCCTTTCGGTCGATGCCGTCCGGCCACACGTCGACGGCCTGGACCGCCGCGAGCGTGGGGATCACGGAGCACCTGCTCACGCGACCCGACGCCGGAACGCTCGAACGAACCCTGGTCGCCTTCGTGGGAGGAGGCCTCGCCGCGGCCACGGGTGGGCTTCGCGTGGAGTCCGGTCAGCACTTTCCGAGCGACGTGCTGGCCGGGACCGCGATCGGGATCGCGTCGGGGGTGACCGTGCCGCTGCTCCACGCCGGCGGGCCTCTGCCTTCGCGGCGATCGTGGCTGGAGGCGGCGGCGGGCACGTTGGCGGGCGCGGCGGTCGGCTCCTTACTCGCGTCCGAGCTCTGAGCCGAGCTTGCTCATCAGATGGCTGAGGTCGACGAGCTCCATCCCCAGTTCGTCCGCGACCTCCACCGACCGCTCGTCCCGGTAGAACTCGCCGTAGTAGATCCTCCGGATCGAGGAGTTCGCGATGAGCCGGAAGCAACTCCAGCAGGGGCTCGCGGTCGTGTAGATGTCCGCCCCCTCGATCCGCACGCCGTTCTTCGCGGCCTGACAAATCGCGTTCGCCTCGGCGTGCACGGTTCGAACGCAGTGTCCGTCTTCCATCAGATGCCCGGTGTCGGAGCAGTGGGGGAGTCCGCGGATGGAGCCGTTGTAGCCGGTCGACAGGATCGTCTTGTCGCGGACGATCACCGCCCCGACGTGCTTGCGTTCGCAAGTGGCACGGGTCGCGACCTGCAGCGCGATGTTCATGAAGTACTCGTGCCAGGACACGCGCTGATCGGCGGCGGGAGCGGATCCGGTCGTCACGAGGCGGTTCTCCAGCGATCCATTGAAGCTCGTCCGTGCGACAGTAACACGACGTCACGAGCCCCACGTCGGCGCGCGCCCAGGCGTTCTTCGGGTGACGCTGGAGGTACTCGACGTAAACCGCTTTCGCTTCAACCAGTTGGCCCGACCGTGGTCGGCCGGTAGCTCCGGGCGAGCTTCTCGAAGGCGGCTACCTGCTCGCCCGCCCAGGTGTCGTCC
>JALGZO010000292.1 GCA_025774865.1 bacterium
CCGGATCTGTGTCGGGTCCGCGTCGACCAGGGGAAGATCCGCCCCGAGCTCGTAGACCAGGCGGACCTTCTTGGAGATGGAGCTGTCGAGCAGTCGCCCCATCGCCTCCACCAGGGTGGAGAGGTCCAGCGGCTCCATCCGGAACGTTCCGCGGCCAGAATAGGCGAGGAGCTGCCCGGTGAGATCCGCCGCCGCCTGCGCCGCCGCCTTGACCTGCTCCAGGAGATCCCGTTCGTGCGATCCCGCCGGCAGCGCGCGGAACGCGATGTCCGCATTGCCGAGGATGCCGGTGAGCAGGTTGTTGAAGTCGTGCGCGATCCCTCCGGACAGGACTCCCAGGCTCTCGAGCTTCTGCGTCCGCTGCATCTGGGACTCGAGGCGCCTGCGCTCGGCGGCCCCCTTTTCGACGGCCTCTTTCGCCCGGCGCGTTTCCTCCAAGAGCACCTGCGTCCGCTCGGCGGCCTCTTCGGCGCGGTCCCGTTCGGCAACGAGCGCCACGTCGCGGCGCGCGAGCTCCTCGAGCATGTCGTTGAAGGCGTCCACCAGAAGCCCCAGCTCGTCCTCGTTGCGCCGTTCGACGCGCGCCGAGTAGTCGTGCTCGCTGGTCACGCGCTGGGCGGCGCGGGCGAGCCGCAGGACCGGGTCGGAGATCATCCGCCGCAAGCGCGACGAGAGGACGAAGACGAGCGCGAAGGAGACCGCTCCGATTCCCAGCGCGATCGCCACGAATCGCGCCTGGTGCTCGCGGATATCTCGCAGGTCGGACTCCAGAATCAGCGTTCCGATCCGGCGGCCGTCGAGCTCGATGGCGCGAACGAGATAGACGTGGCCGCCCTCGAACCAGGCGCGTTCTTCGAGATCCCGCGATTGGATCCGGCGCATGCTTCTCGCCGCCTTCTCCGAACGCGCGAAGGTCGCGAGCTGCCTTCGCTCTCCGTCGAGCAGAACGGCGCCGAGGATCGACGGACGCGCGGAGAGTGCCTGGAGCGACTCCATGGCGGATTCGACGTCGTCGAAGGCGACCGCCGCCGTGCTGCGGTCGGCGACGATCGTTCCGGCGATCGACAGCTCGCGGAGGAGACTGTTCCGCTCCTGGGCGGAGTCATACGCGACGACGGTGACCGAAGCGAGCGCCAAGGCCCCCAGCGTCGTCGTCGTGACGACGAAGGCGAGCTTCCGATCGATGGGCCATCGCGAGAAGGCCGACCGCCACGTCTGCCGCGGCTGCTTCGCGCCCATCACTCGCCCCCGTCCACGATCGATGCGACGTCCAGCAGCTTCGAGCTGATCGCCAGGCCCGCGTCGCGGCAGGCGTCGAGATTCACCTCGAGCCCTACGCGCTCGTTCGCGACGACGAAGCTCACGATGCCCCCGCGCTCCGCGAAATCGCGCCCCTCGCCCACCGTCAAGACGTATCGCCTGCGGAGTCCGGTCAGGACCGAGCTCAGATCCGTGTCTTCTTCCGAGCTCACGAAGAGCAGGTGGCAGGTGTCCCCCTCCCCCAGCTCCTCGAGGCGCCGCACCGTGAAACGCCGGCCGCGGACGGACTTGCCGTCGAAGTAGTCGAGGTAGGCGCCGAAGGGGTCGTGCCCGAGGACGCAGGCGTAGAACGGGTTCCCGGCCGATGGCCACGAACTGGTGGGCCACTCGATGAAGCTGGGGAGCCGGTAGAGGAACGCCGCCTTGAGCTGGTACTCGGCCAGCGCTGCCGGCGCCTGCTGCGGAGCGTCGTCTTCGGCCCCAGCCACCTGAGGGCTCCACAGCAGGACGGCGAGCCAGAGGAGGTACGCCGTCCTGCGGCCGCTGCCGCCCAGGCCGCGCGAGATCCTCGCCCGGACGCCGCGGCGACGGGAAGGAAAGACGCGTTTCTCCTCGAGCGCGGGCAACGTTTCCTCTCCCATCAGCGCCGGAAGGTCGCACCGGCGAAGACGCTGCGCGGAATCTTCGTCGCCACGATCGCGCTGTCCGTGTTCCACTCCGCGTGCTTGCCGTCGAAGGCGTTCTGGACCACGACGAAGAGCTCGAGGTCGTCGCGTGGCTCCCAGCCCAGCCTGAAGTCGAAGCGCGTGTAGCTGGGTACGTCTCGACCCTTCACGTCGTCGACGTAGTAGAAGGCGGCGTCGAGCTGGAGGTCGCACGGAAGATCCATGTACGAGAGCAGCTGGACCTGGTGCTTCGGGGAATCGTCTTCCTCGACCTCGGACAACGTGTCCCGGCTCGACGCGTCGAGCTCGAACTCCACCTTCGCGAACGTGTAGCCGGCGCGGAGATGCCACCAGTCGGTCGGTCGCCACTGGGCCGCCAGCTCGAAGCCGTAGGTCTCGCCGTCCATCTCGTTCGAGAGTCGGTTCCAAATGCCGCCGGGAATCCCCAGCTCAGGCGTCGGCTCGGCCGTCACCAGATCCCGGTAGCGGTTGTAGTAGG
>JALGZO010000293.1 GCA_025774865.1 bacterium
ACACGCACTTCGTCGCCGGCCGATTCAATCTGCACAGCGTGGTCGTGTTGCTCGGGGGCGGCTTCATCCTCTACACGTCCGTCCGCGAGATCTACCACATGCTGGAGCTGGAGGAGGCGGAACACGAGATGAAGGTCGGTCGGCCGGTCGGTCGGGTGGTGGTCTCGATCGTCGCCATGAACCTCGTGTTCTCGTTCGACTCGATCCTGAGCGCCATGGCGCTGAGCGACGTCTTCTGGGTGATGGCCACGGCGATCGTCATCGGAGGCGTGCTGATGATCTATCTGGCCGACGGGGTCTCCGCCTTCCTCCACCACAACCGCATGTACGAGGTGCTGGGGCTGTTCATCCTCTTCGTCGTCGGAGTGATGCTGCTCTCCGAGGGCGGACACCTCGCGCACCTGCACCTGTTCGGCCAGGAGGTGACCGCCATGAGCAAGACCACGTTCTACTTCGTCATCGCGGTGCTGGTGCTGACGGACGTGGTGCAGGGCCGCTACCAGAAGAGGCTGCTGCGCCTCAGGGCGGCGAGGTCCGCCGCAGGGTAGTCGGCGTCGTCCCGCCGACGGACATTGCCGCGGTGCCCGTCGCGCCCCCGCCCTTCTCGCCTATCTCTTGGTGGGCAGGTATGGATCCGGCATTCCTGGTCGGATGGGTGGTTCTGCTTGGAGAGATGCGACGTGTTGAACGAGTAGATCGCCCGCGGGCCAGCGCACCCACCCGTTGTAGTACCACTTCGAGTGCAAGGGCGTCTCTTCCTTGGGGTCGGTGTGCAGGTCGTAGATTAGCGGAACGCCGTAGGTCCGCGTGGGATCCGCAAACCCGGCGTCGATCTCTTTGCTCATCATCTTGTAGTTGCGCCACTTGATCCCGTAAATCTCGCTGCCGACATAGACGATGACCGACTCTCGGTTTGATGCCTCCTGCTCGCCCAGAAAGAAACCGAGCTTATCCACGCCGTCGATGATCCGATCATCCGGCACCTTGCCACCCGTGATGCGGGCGATGGTCGGGAAGAGGTCCATTTCGTGGACGATCTGGTTGCTGACGATGCCCGCCGGTATCTGGCCTGACCAACGGACGATGAACGGGACGCGAAGGGAACCTTCCTTGCCTGTGAAATAGCTTCCGCTCCACGGACCGGCAAAACTCTGATTCGTAGGGGTTGGATCGGGACCGTTGTCCGAGCTGAAGATGAAGATCGTGTCATCGCGGAGACCCAGCCGATCGACCTCGTCGAGCAATTCCCCCACGTAAGCATCGATCTGCGCGATCACGTCCGCGAAATCGCCGTTGCCGGTGCTGCCCTTGAACTCCGGATGAGGAATGACCGGCATGTGCGTCTGCGTGTACGGGACATAGAGGAAGAACGGGTCCCCGGCAGCAGCCTGGCGCTGCATGAAGTCGATGGCGCGATCGGTCAACTCACGGTCGATGAGGATCCGCTCCTCCGTGTTGTACACGCGGACATTCTCGGGCTGCCCGCCCTCACGGCCCTCCATGAGGTACTCGGCATGTGCGAAGGGATGGGAATCGGGAAGGTAACGCGTGTCGTCCGGCCAGGCGCTCTCGTCGGAGGAATTGGGGATCCCGTACCACTCGTCGAATCCCTGATCCGTGGGGTACCGGCCCTCGGTATGGCCGAGGTGCCATTTGCCGAACATTCCCGTGGTGTACCCGACATCGGAGAGCATCTCCGCCAACGTGTACTCCCATTGCGTCAGTCCATAAACCGGAGTCTCGATCGGAATGCTGGCGTTTCCGGTCCGAATCGCGTATCGCCCGGTGAGGATAGCCGCCCGGCTCGGCGTGCACTGTGCCTCGACGTTGAAGTTGAGTAGTCGCATGCCCTCGTCCGCGAGCTTGTCGATTCGAGGCGTAGGTGCCCCCCGCAGGATACCGCCACCGTAGCAGCCGAGCTCACCCCAACCGAAGTTTGTCCATGAAGATCAGGACGACATTCGGCTTGCCCTGAGCAAATGACGGCCCGACCGACAGACCCAAGATGATCAGAAGCGCGAGCGCTCTCCTCGCCGTTCTTGCGCCAACCATGCAGACCTCCCTTGGGCCTGCCACTGCAGAGATTCTGGAATCGGGTTGCGAGGCCGTGGATTCTATCGTTCCGGCGACCAGACGTCCAATTCCGTCCCGAACGCTGTCGTGGGAAGCGCGATCCCGTCCGACTTGACGGCAGAGATTGCCTGGGTCCTTCCGGGAACCCCGCGGACGGGTCGCTACGGGGGCGCAGGTCACTCCAGAAGTCCTTCGACCGCCGGTTCGCAGCGGGAGAGATAGGCGGCTCCGAGTCCCGACGGACGATGAGTCGGGAAGAGCGATCGCGCCTCGAGCGAAACGCGGCGCGTTTGACGCCCTCGCGCGTGATCATGCCCAGCCGCCTGTGCCTGGCGTCCCTCGGGGAGGG
>JALGZO010000294.1 GCA_025774865.1 bacterium
CGGGGCGAAGGCGGCGGCCACCGCCTCCGACGAGCGGCGCGCCGAAGGTCGAGCCCGTGGCCCCTTCGACGGTATCCCGTACGCGCTCAAGGACAGCATCGTGGCCCGGGAGCTCCCCGCGACTTGCGGCTCGAGGATCCTCGAGAACTTCGTGTCGCCGTACGACTCGACAGTGGCGACCCGGCTCCGCGAAGCCGGCGCCATCCTCGTGGGCAAGACCAACCTGGACGAGTTCGCGATGGGCAGCTCGAACGAGCACTCCGCGTTCGGGGCCGCGAGCAACCCCTGGGACGAGTCGCGCGTGCCGGGCGGCTCGTCGGGCGGGTCGTGTGTCGCGGTGGCGGCCGGCATGGCGCCGCTCGCGTTCGGCAGCGAGACCGGCGGCTCCGTACGGCTCCCTGCGTCGTACTGCGGCGTCGTCGGCGTGAAACCGACGTACGGGCGCGTCTCGCGCTACGGACTCGTCGCGTTCGGATCGTCTCTCGACCAGATCGGACCGGTGACACGTGACGTGGCGGGGGCCGCCGCGGCGCTCGCCGCCGTTGCCGGCCTGGATCCGTGCGACGCCACGTCGGCCGATGCGCCGGTGCCGGATTGGGGGACGGCGGTGGAAGAGGGCCGCGACGGTCTCCAGGGCCTCCGGGTCGGCGTCGTCCGCGACTTCCTCGGTGACGGCGTGGACGCGGGCGTTCGCGAGCGGGTGGACGCCGCGGTCATGGACCTCGGCCGCCAGGGGGCAGAGATCGTCGAGGTGGAGTTGGCGAACGTGCGCTACGCCGTGGCGGCCTACTACGTCGTCGCCAGCGCGGAGGCGTCGGCGAATCTCGCCCGGTTCGACGGCGCGCGCTACGGTCGCCGCGCCGAGGACGTCGCCGATCTCGAAGAGATGTACACGAAGAGCCGCAGCGAAGGCTTCGGCGACGAGGTGAAGCGCAGAATAATGATCGGTACCTTCGCCCTCTCCGCCGGCTACTACGACGCCTACTACGGACGTGCCATGCGCGCCCGTCGCCTCATTCAGCGCGACTACGAGCGCGCGTTCCAGTCGGCCGACGTGCTCATCTCTCCCGTCGCACCGACGCCGGCGTTCCCGCTCGGCGAGCGGATGGCCGAGCCGCTCGCGATGTACCTGACGGACGCGATGACCATCCCGGCGAACCTCGCCGGCGTGCCCGCGATCTCCGTCCCCGCCGGCGACGCCGACGGCTTGCCGGTGGGCCTCCAGATTCAGGCGCCGCACTTTCGCGAGGATCAGCTCTTCCGGGCCGCCGCCGCCCACGAGACGGCGGTCGGCCCGGCTCCGGTGCCCGCGTGAGCTGGGAGACGGTGATTGGCCTCGAGGTCCACGTGCAACTCGGGACGCGGACGAAGATCTTCTGCGGGTGCCCGGTGGCTTTCGGGGCGCCGGCGAATACCAACGTCTGTCCGGTCTGCCTCGGCCTGCCCGGGGCCCTTCCCGTTCTGAACGATGGTGCGGTCGACATGGCGCTTGCCACCTGCGTGGCGCTGGAATGCGAAGTGCAGGAAACGTCGATCTTCGCCCGTAAGAACTACTTCTATCCGGACCTGCCCAAGGGCTATCAGATCTCGCAGTATGATCGGCCGCTGGCCATCGGCGGCCGTGTGCCCATCGAGATCGACGGCGAACGCCGGGTCGTACCCCTCGAGCGCATTCACCTCGAAGAGGACGCCGGCAAATTGATGCATGACGAAGCGGCCGGCCGCGCGGACTCTCGCATCGACCTCAACCGTTGCGGGACACCACTTCTCGAGATCGTGAGCGGGCCGTCGCTGCGCCGCCCGGCCGAAGCCGCCGCGGTGCTCGAATCCCTGCGTCAGATCGTGCAGTACCTGGGCGTATCCGACGGCGACATGAGCCACGGGAGTCTTCGCTGCGACGCGAACGTTTCCGTCCGGCGGCTCGCCGACGCGGAGCTCGGCACCAAGACCGAAGTCAAGAACCTCAACAGCATCAAGATGGTGGAGAAGGCGATCGAAGTGGAATCCGAGCGGCAAATCGCTCACCTGGAATCGGGCGGCAAGATCGAGCAGGAGACGCTGCTCTGGGACGATGACGAGGGCGCCGTTCGTCCCCTGCGATCGAAGGAGCATGCCCACGACTATCGTTACTTCCCCGAGCCGGATCTGATGCCGCTCGTGATCGACGGCGCGCGCCGGCAGAGAGTCCGGGGTGAGATTCCCGAGCTGCCGTTCTCGAAGCGCGACCGCTTCGTCGAGCAGTACGACCTGCCCGAATACGACGCCGGCGTCCTGACCGCGTCCCGCGACGTCGCCGATTGGTTCGAAGACCTCGCGATCAGGACCGACGACCCGAAGGCCGCGAGCCACTGGACGATGGGGGAGGTCCTCCGGGTCCGAAGTGAACGGGGCGGCTCGGTGGCTGGTTTCCCGGTCTCGGT
>JALGZO010000295.1 GCA_025774865.1 bacterium
GATCTTCCGGATCTCGCTCGAGCTCCAGCAGATCGAGTGGCGCGAGACCTTGCGGGTCCGGAGCCGGGATCTCGTGCCGGAAGGGGGGATCCGGGTCGGGAACGTCGGGATCGGGGACGGGGAGCCGGTGCTCTTCGCCGGGCCCTGCTCGGTGGAGACCGAAGAGCAGATGGAGGCGGCGGCGTCCTATCTCGCGTCTCTCGGTGTCCCCACGATCCTTCGCGCCGGCGCGTTCAAGCCCCGCACGAACCCGAATTCGTTCCAGGGGCTCCGCGAGGACGGGCTTCGCATTCTCCGCGAGGCGGGCGACCGGCACGGATTGCCGACCGTCACGGAAGTGCTGGACGTGTCGACCCTCGATCGGGTGGCCGCGCACACCGACATGCTCCAGATCGGCGCACGCAACATGTACAACACGGAGCTCCTGAAGGCGCTTGAAGCGCAGCTTCATGGCCACGATCGAGGAGTGGCTGCTCTCGGCGGAGTACATCCTGGCCGGCGGCAACGAGGCGGTCGTTCTCTGCGAGCGGGGGATCCGCACGTTCGAACCGAGCACCCGCAACACGTTCGACCTCGCAGCGATTCCCCTGATGAAGGGGGAGACGTCGCTGCCGGTGGTGGCGGACGTCAGCCACGCGACCGGTAGGCGGGATCTGTTGCTGCCCTGCAGCCGCGCCGCGCTGGCCGTGGGTGCGGACGGCCTGATGATCGAGACGCACCCCGCGCCGGACCAGGCGCTCTCCGACGGATTCCAGCAGCTCGATCTGGAGAGCTTCGGCGAGCTGGTGCGGGCGCTCGGCTTCATCGATGCTGCGCCCCCGGCGGATCGCGTGCCCGCCGGGGCCGAATCCAATCGGAAAGGAGAGGCGTCGTGAGTGACACGGGGAAGGAACCGGACGCGATCTTCGCGGACAGGCGGGACCGGATCGACGACTTCGACTTCGGGGCGGAGACGGCGGCCGTCTTCGACGACATGCTCGACCGGTCCGTCCCCCTCTACGGAGAGATTCAGCGCATGACGGGGGAGCTCGTCTCGGAGTTCGTGGAGGATGGTACGTCCGTGTACGATCTCGGCTGCTCGACCGCGACGACGATCCTCCATGTCGCCCGGTTCATCCCGTCGCACTTGACCGCCAAGTTCGTCGGCGTAGACTCGTCGCCGGAGATGCTGGACATTGCGCGCGAAAAGCTCCGCGAGCACGGTTTCCCGTACCCGTGCGAGCTCAAGTGCGCGGACCTCAACGACGGCGTCAACGTCGTGGACGCCTCCGTGGTGTTGCTGCTCCTGACCCTGCAGTTTGTGAGACCATTGAACCGCGAGCGGCTGCTGCGCTCGATCCAGCAGGGGATGGAGAAGGGCGGATGCGTGGTGCTCGTGGAGAAGGTCCTGGGCGACGATTCCACGCTGAACCGCCTATTCATCGAGCGTTACTACGACATGAAGCGGCGAAACGGCTACAGCGATCTCGAAATCGCGCAGAAGCGGGAGGCGCTCGAAAACGTCCTCGTCCCGTACCGACTCGACGAGAATATCCGACTGCTGAAGGAAGTGGGCTTCTCCGCGGCGGACGTCTTCTTCAAGTGGTACAACTTCACCGGGATCATCGCGGTCAAGTGAGCGGCTCTCCCGTGGCCGATCCGGCCTCCGATACCTCTCGCCGCGGCCCGTGGGTCACGGTTGGCAACTTCCTGTTCGGACACCGCAACTACGTTTTCCCGATCGTGTTCCTGGCGATCGTCCTCTTGGACCGGCCGCGGTACCCGTTCGGCGCGGCGACCTGGGATCGAGCCCTGGATGCGGTCGGGATTCTGCTGATTCTCGCGGGGCAAGGGCTTCGCGCGCTCGTGATCGGGCTCGCCTACATTCGTCGCGGTGGCAAGGACGGAAAGGTCTACGCAGACGATCTCGTCACGAACGGCATCTTCGCCCACTCGCGCAATCCCCTCTACGTCGGCAACATCGCCGTGTTCGTCGGTCTGTTCGTCGTCCTCAACTCACCGCTGGGTTGGATCGTCGGCGTACCCGCGGTGTTCGTGGCCTACTGGTGCGTGGTGCTCGCGGAAGAGGATTTTCTCCGCCGAAAGTTCGGGGCTCCCTACGAGGACTATTGCCGCCGCGTGAACCGGTTCCTGCCGTCTCCGAAGGGTCTGCGCGCCACGGTCTCCTCCATGCGCTTCGACTGGCCCTGCGTGATTCGCAAGGAATACGGCTCCACGTTCGCGTGGATCACGGCCTTGATCGGATTGCTCTTCTGGCAGCGGGTGGCGCACGAAGGGCTCGAGAGCGTAAGGGCCGACGTGCCCGGTTTCTTGCTCCCTTGGCTGGCCGCGGCCGTGTTGTGGGGGGTCGCCCGATTCCTCAAGAAGACAGGGCGGCTCGGGTAGTTCAGGGGCTCGCGAGCCTCTCCAGATGCGACTTCGTGATCGTGACCTCGTCGACGAGCCGATCGTCCTGGCTCGCGTACGTGCGAATCGTGCACGTGGCCCCGCTGACGGCGACGTGGGTCCAGAGGATCGTCTCGTCGAGGAAGAAGGCGTTCGGCCCGCATCGCCGCGTGGGCTTGTTGTCCTTCACCTTACCGCCGGCCCCGGAGACGATGTAGATCGTCCCCTCCGGATCCACGTAGTCGGGATCCTGTTCGCGATCGACGATCCGGCCGCTCGTGATGGGGTAGAGCCGCTCGTACGCGTGGGCGTGGCCCGAGAACGCGACATCGACGTCGAAGCGATCCAAAACGGGCAAGAAGTGGTCGATGACCGCGTCGTTGTTGTGTTTGTACGTGCACGTGATTCCGGGGTGGTGGAAGTACACGAAGGTCCAGCCGGCGGCGGAGTGTCTCGCCAGGTCGTCCTCGAGCCAGCGGACCTGGCGCTTCCGGTCGTAGATCTTTCCGTCCTGAGTATCGAGCGCCACGAAGTGCGCATTGCCGTAGTCGAACGAGTAGTAGTGCTCGTTGTTCGGCAGGTGCCACTCGTGCTCCCAGTTCTTCTTCGGCGAGCTCTCCCAGTCGTGATTCCCGAGCGCCGGCCACACCGTGATGTTGCTGAAGAGATCGCGCCAGGGGTACATCAGGCGTTCGTCGTAGTCGCTGGAGCGCCCCTTGGTATATACGATGTCGCCGCAGAGGATCCCGAGCTCGGGCCGCGGATCAGCTCGCAGGATCGAAGCGCTCGTGAGCACTTGCTTGCCCTTCTTGGTCCCGATGTCGCCGGTCACGAAGAAGCTGAACTCGCGGTCCGTCGGGCCCTCGTCCGTGCGAAAGCGGTACTCGCCTCCCTCGGCGAGAACGCGGTCCCCGGCCCGGACGCGGTAGAAGTATGTCGTGCCGGGATAGAGGCCCGTGAGCTTCACGTGGCGGCGCGCGCCGTCGCGCTCGGCCTCGACCGTCTGGCCGTACGCGGGGGTGGTCCCGTAGTCGACCCAGGGTGTCCCCCGGGCCGAGGCGATCCACGCGACCACCACGGAGTTCTCGCCGAGGCTCTGCAGGTAGGGCGAGCGCTCGTAGCCCGGCGCTATCTCGGGGCGAGATCGGCCGGCGTCGGCGAGCGGCGCCGCCGCGACGAACAACCCGAGTACGATGGGCACTGTCTGGCGCCAAGTCGGTAGCATGGTGATCCTCAGAACCGCCAGGTGTACTGGACCTTCACCGGCAGCTCGTTGGAGACGAAGCCCCAGCCGCCGCTGCGGCCGATGCGATCCCAGTTGTGATTGTAGACGACGAAGAGGTCTCCATTGCGATTGAACGTCCAGCGCAGCCGGTTGTTCGTGCCGAGCTCCTCCACCTCGTTGTCGAACTGGAGCTGTGTGAAGCTACTGAGCTGCAGCTCCGGAGAAAAGTTCAGTTCGAGCCGGACGCCGACGACGTCCTCCCTGAAGTCCTTCCGGACGAGACCCAGATCCTCCAGCTCAACTTCAGGGTCCTCTTCCTGCAGCGCCTCGAGAAGCTCCTCCCAGTCATCCGGTAACGCGTCGACGGTGCCCTCGTTCCGCTCGCCGGTCAGCTCCAGCGTCAGGAGGGCGGACGGTCTCACCGAGAGCGTCGCCTCGAGGGTGTTCAGGTCGCCATTGTAGAAGTCGCCGAACTCCCAGAGGATCTGGCCGCTGACCTTGCGCTTCGGGGCGGCGCGGGCACCGGCGACGAAGCGAACGTACTCGTAGGACCCGGGGCGAATGTCCACGCCGCCCGACACCTCGAAGGGCTCGTCCGGCCGGTCTCCCTCGGGCTCCACCGAGAATTCGAACTGGTCGCCGCTCTCCAGCTGCCAGTCGAGCGGCTTGATCGTCGACTGGTAACTCACCCAGTCGCTGTTGTCGTGTTCGTTGTACAACGTGATCCCCACCTCGTGGGACATTTGCCGCACGAAGGACCAGGCCGGGCGCGGATTGAACTCACCGGCGGCGTTCCAGATGTTGACGTCGTTCCTCGGGACGAAGCCCAGCGACGGGTCGAAACCGTCGCCGATCCGGATCGAGCTCAGCTGAAGATCGAGGAGATCGTTCGGATATTCGATGTCGAACCCGTACGCGGACCGGTTACCGTCGAGGTCCTGCCGATCGTTCGCCAATCCCCACACGCCGATGAGGAGATTCTTCTCGTCTCGGAAGCTCGACGTGCGAAAAGTGAAGTCGGCTCCGACCATCCAGCTGTCTTGGCGATCCAACGGCACGCGGATCTCTCCCTCCTCGGGGTCATCGATGCGCAGGACGCCGTCCGCCACCTGATCACCGACGGTGCCGATCAGTCCGATCGAGGACTCCTCGAGGACGTTCTGCGTGACCCGGACCGCCCCCATGGTCGTGTTGGGTACGTCGAAGTCGGTCTCGTCGTCGATCGCCAAGCCTTCGGTCTCGCGCGTGTTCACGACGAGTGCACCGAGGTTCGTCTGGCCCGAGCGGCCGGTGATCTTGCCGCCCACGTTGATGGGGATCTCGAGCTGATCCTCGTCTTGATTGAGGCCGACGAGACCGATCGTCCGCGTGAAGAACGGGAGGACGGTCTCCTCGTCCAGTCCCAAACCGAACTCGAAGATGTCCGCGCCCTCGAGGAAGAAGGCGCGTTTCTCGGGAAAGAAGAGGTCGAAGCGGGTGAGGTTGACCTGCCGAGAGTCGACCTCCGTCTCGGCGAAGTCGGTGTTGACCGTCAGCGAAGTGACGAGGTTTGGCCCCAGCTTCTTGGTCACGTCGAGGCTGATGTCAGCGTCGTACTCCGTTTCCTCGTCCGCACTCAGCTTCTCCGCCCGGCCGACGACGGCGGGGCGCACGTCCAGGCCCAAACCGAGGTCGAACTCCGGTAGGTCGGTCAAGAGGCCGGCCCGGCTCGTCTGGGAAATCTCGAAGTCCTGGCTCGCGCCCGACCAGCGGCTCGTCTCCTGGAGGCGTTGTACGCGGCGCTCGACGTTGAAGCCCCATTCCGTGAGACCGGGCTGGAAACTCAGGCTCTTGATGGGAATCCGGACCACGGCGCTCCAGCCTTCCTCATCCACGGCGGTTCGGGCGTCCCAGAGCGCATCCCAGTTGCTGTTGATCTCGGCTCGTCCCACGATCAGTCCGTCGAATCGCGACCCGGCGGGGTTCACGCCGAACGCGTAGCCGGATCGGCCGTCCTGAAACGTGTCGAACACGATCATGACGTGGTCTTCCTCGTCGAGCTCGGAGTCCCGGGCCTTCGAGTAGGAGACGATCCCGCTGGGGTCGTCGTCGAAGCAGCGCACCCCCACGACGATGTCGCTCTCGTTCACGAGCACTTTCACGATCGTCTGCCCGGCCGGGTCCGCGCCCTCCTCGGGCTCGACGGTGATCAGATTCTCGATGGGAGAGGCCACGGACCACGTCGAACCATCCATCCATGCGTTGAATACGAAGTTCACGGAAAGGGGGCCGGCCCCGACTTCCGGCCGCCTCCCGGACGCGGCGGCCATCTCCTCTTCTCCGTCCTCTTCTTCCTCCGGTTCGGCGTACAATGTCGAGGGTCCGGACCACGCCAGCAGCAGGGCGAACATCGATGTCCAAAGCGCTCGGCGTTCTCGGGACGGAATGAGAGGGCGGGAGGGTTGCGCAGACATGATGGTCGTGCCTCCGAACAATGTTTCCGCGTGGACGTGCCGCCGGAACGAATGCGCCGAGTCCGAGTGTCCTGACTTCGCAGGAAAGGCCGCAAAATCCTTCTTTACCCGCGAGTCGCGACAAGCGTAACAGTGAATCCGGACAGTTCGCAAATTGTTTTTCGATGTGTTTGCTAATGCGCAGTATCACCATAGCAATAGTTGCGTGGACCGAGCGTGATCTCGGGGGAAGTTGTCACTAGTGGCCGTTCGTGACAATGATGGTGTCAAGCTCGTCAACTTGACAGTGCACATCGCGGACGGATACCATCTGAGTCCCGCCAATCACCATAATGTTGGAGAAAGCACGATGCCGAGGAACACTGTTCGTCCACTGGGAGCCGGTGCGACCCGGAGACCGACGCACATCACCTTTGTCGCGGCGGCGGCCGGTCTCGTCCTCGCGTCGGCGGCTTGCGGCGATGAGGCCGGTCAAGAGAACCATGAAGACTTCGACGGCGCCAAGTTCTCGAATCCGACGAACGTCGACAACGAGTGGATGTCGCTGAAGCCCGGCACGCGGTGGGTCTGGGAGGGCACGACGGTCGACGACGACGAGGTGCTTCCTCACCGCGTGGTGATCAATGTCACCGATCTGACCAAGGTGATCGGGGGTGTGGAGTCGGTCGTCACGTGGGATCTGGACTACAGTGACGGCGAGCTCGTCGAGGCGGAGCTCGCCTTCTTCGCTCAGGACGACGACGGGAACGTCTGGCGCATGGGCGAGTATCCGGAGGAGTACGAGGATGGCGAGTTCGTGGTGGCTCCCGCGTGGGTCCACGGCGTCGAGGGCGCGGTGGCCGGCATCTCCATGCGGGCCGATCCGAAGGTGGGCACGCCCAGCTACTCGCAGGGCTGGGGGCCCGGGGTCGACTTCACGGACCGCGGAAAGGTCCATGAGTTTGTCGACGAAGTGTGTGTCCCCTTGGACTGCTACAAGAACGTGCTCGTGATTGATGAGAGCAGCCTGTCGGAGCCGGACGCTCATCAGTTCAAGTACTGGGCCAAGGGCGCGGGCAACGTACGGGTCGGCTGGGCCGGCGAGGGCGAGAAGACGCAGGAGGTGCTCGAGCTGATTTCCATGAAGCAGCTCGACGAAGAGGGGCTGGCCGAGGTTCGCGCGGGTGCCCGGGCGCTCGAGAAGGGCGCCTACGAGAGAAGCAAGGACGTGTACGGCGAGACGCCGCCGCTGCAGCAGCGAGGTGGCGAGAAGTGAGACGGGCGACGATCGTCGTGGCGACGGCGATCGCCGGCGTCGCCCTCGGATGTGTCGGCGCCCGGAACGCGTCGGCCTGGCAGGAGGACTTCGGCCTCTCGGAACGTACTCTCTCACCGACGGGACGGAACGACTTCTTCATCCTGGAGCCGGGGTTCCGGCTCGTTCTCGAAAGCAAGAACGAGAAGCTGGCGATCACGGTCCTGGACGAGACCCGGGAGGTGGACGGCGTCGTGACCCGGGTCGTGGAGGAGCGCGAGTGGAAGAAGGGCGCGCTCAAGGAGGTCTCGAGGAATTTCTTCGCGATCTGTGAGGAGTCGAACGACGTCTTCTACTTCGGTGAGGAAGTCGACATGTACAAGGGCGGCAAGATCAAGAATCACAAGGGGGCGTGGCTCGCCGGTGAAGACGGCGCGCGGGCCGGCTTGATCATGCCGGCTCAGCCGAAGGTGGGCATGAAGTACTACCAGGAGATTGCCCCGGGCGTCGCCATGGACCGGGCCGAAGTCCTCACTCTCGAGGAGGTGTTCGAGACCCCGGCGGGCCGATTCGAACAATGCCTGAAGACGAAAGAGGGCACGGCGCTGAACTACTTCGAGCGCGAGCACAAGAGGTATGCGCCGGGGATCGGGCTCATCCAGGACCAGAAGCTGCGGCTGACTCAGTACGGATTCATCGACCCGGAGGTAGCGCGCGTCTCAGCCCACCGGGACCGGGGACCGTAGCTGCCGGGCCAGTTCGGTGATTCGCTCCGCCCTCGCCGTCCAGCTATGGCCCGCCACCACCCGTTCTCGCGCGGCGGCGCCGAGGCTCTTCCCCCGATCGGGTCGTGACAGGATGTGGCGGATGCAGCTTGCCAGATTGTCCGCGTCACCGGGGTCGTAGAGAAGGCCGGTCTCGTCGGGGACGATGAGCTCGGTCACTTGCCCCATGCGTGCGCCGACGATCGGCTTTCCCATCGCCATGAATTCGAAGAGCTTCAGTGGAGAGAAGTACTCCTCCTCGCCACCGAAGGGCACGATGGCGACGTCCATCGCGGCGATGAACTCCGGGACTCGCTCGTGCGGTACGGCGCCCGGGCAGATCACTCGACCACCGCCGCGCGCCTCCATCTCCTCGAGGTGCTCGCCGGGACCGACGGCGAGGAAGCGCACGGACGGATCGACCTGACTCAACCGGTCCACGGCGTCCAGCACCGTATCGAGATCGTGCCACACCCGGAGACTTCCCACGTAGCCGATGACCGGCTCCCCGTGCAGCCCGTACTCGCGGCGAACCGCGTCCCCGGACGTCGCAGGGTCGAAGCGCCCGGGATCGACACCATTCGGAACGTGCGCAACGCGCTCGGGAGGGACCCCCAAGGTCCGAGCGTGGTCCACGACGGCTTGCGAAACGGCGAGGACGACGTCGGCTCGACGCAGGATCTCGGCTTCCATCTCACCCGCCGTCTGTCCGAGAACCCACCCCCGGCGTCGCGCTCCTTCCTGCGCGAGAGGCGCGTTGACTTCCAGGAGAATCGGGATGTCGAGTTCCTCGGCGATCTCCACCCCGGCGTAGCCGAAGAGGGTGTAACGCTCGTAGATCGCGTCGGGGCGGAACTCCTCGAGCAGGGGACGCAGCTTCGCGCGGAGCTGCTCCGAATAGAGGAGCCGACGAAGCTCCCGGAACAGATGCGGAGGAACGCCGACCTCCTCTCGGTTCAGGAGTCGCGCGGCGGTTCGCGCGAGACCCCCCAGGGGGACCCGATACACTCCGGCTTCACGGGCAACGACTTCGTCGGCCCCCGGCTCGGGCGCATAGATGCGCACCTCGTGTCCCAGCTCGCGCAAGGCGCGCGAGATCTCCCGGACGTGGACGGAACAACCCTTCGACCCGAGCACGGGAACGCCGAAATCGGAGCAGAGGTAGGCGATCTTCACGGGGCGCCGACCGCCACGGGTTCCAACCCGCTGACGCCTCTTCGGGCGAACAGCTCCGAAAGCTCGCGTACGTTCTCGCCGCGATCGAAGCGCCGCGCGACGGTTTCGCGGCCGCGGGCTCCGAGCTGCGCCCGCAAGTCGGCGTCCGCGAGCAGGCGGCGCAAGGCCGACGCCAGAGCCGGTGCATCCCGTTGCGGGATCAGGAGTCCGTTTCGTCCGTCCTCGATCACCTCGGGAATGCCGGAGATCGTGGTCGAGACGATCGGGAGCTCCACCGCCAGGGCCTCCAGCAGCACGTTCGGAATGCCGTCTCGATCGCCGTCTTCGAGCACCCGACACGGCAGGGCGAACACGGTGGCCCGGTGGTAAGCGTCGAGGGCCTCCTCCTGGCTGCAGCTGCCCGGCAGCGACACGACGTTCTCGAGGGAGAACTCCTCGACCATGCGCTCCAGCCGCTCGCGTTCCGGACCTTCCCCGACGATCAGGCACCGGAAGGGCACGCCGTCGCGCTTGAGGACGTCACAGGCGCGGAGGAGATCGGTGAAGCCCTTCTTACGAACCAGTCGCCCGACCGAGAGGATGAGCGGCACATCCGGCGCCGCCGGCTCGAGCCGCGGACGGAATTTGGCGAGATCGATCCCGTGATAACCGAGCAGGATCTTCGAGCGTGACTCGGGCCCGACGAGACTCTGCAGATACTCGCGATTGGCCCCGGTGCACGTGACGACGAAGCTCGCGGCTTCGAGGCGCTCCCTGAGCACGTGTGGGGCCGTCGTATAGACGTCACGCGCGTGGGCGGAAAAGCTGAACGGAATGCCCGTCAGTTTGCTGGTCAGCATCGCGATCCGTGTCGCGCCGCCGGCGAAGTGGGCGTGGAGGTGGCGAAGCCCGCTC
>JALGZO010000296.1 GCA_025774865.1 bacterium
CCGGTCTTGCTCTCCAACTCCGGAGTGATCCCCACGAAGTCCGGCGTCTACGACTTCATGGGAGCAAACCTCCTCCCTGCGTTTCTGACGATCATGCTGCTGGAGGTCGATCTGCTCGCGACCGTGCGCATCATGGGGAAGGGCATCTTCGTGATGTTGCTCGGGACGCTCGGAGTGGTCGTGGGGGCGCCGCTGGCGTTCGCCCTCGTGAAGAGCGGTCTCGATCCGGGGGCCTGGAAGGGGTTCGGGGCGCTCGCGGGCAGCTGGATCGGCGGCACGGGAAACATGCTCGCCGTCGCGCAGATGACCGAGCTCGACGACGACTCCATCCAGTACGGGTACGCAGTGATCGCCGACAACGCCGTCTACCTCGTGTGGCTGCCCATCATGCTCGGCTCCAAGAACTTCGCGCACCGATTCAATCGCTTCACGCGCGTCTCCGCCGATCGGCTCGCGAAGATGGAGGCGGCCGCGCAGGAGCTCACGACCGACAAGGGACCCATGGAGATGCGGCACCTCTTGTACCTCGCGTTTCTCGGATTCGGGGTGACGGCGGTCGCGGGATGGATCGCGCCTGTGATCCCCCCGCTGCCCCTGGGATCGGACCAGCCCCTCTTCACGGCCGGCACGTACAAGATCTTGATCGTGACGGTGCTCGGGATCGCCCTCTCGTTCACCCGGGCCAGTCGCATTCCCGGATCACACGCCGTCGCCATGGCCCTCGTGTACCTGTTCGTCGCTCGCATGGGAGCGAAAGCGGATCTCTCTTCGGTGAGTGGAGCGGTCTTCTGGTTCCTGCTCGGAGCCTACGTGTGGATCTTCATCCACGGGATCTTCCTCGTGACGGCGGCGCGCTTCTTCCGCGTGGATGTGCACACGGCGGCGATCGCCTCGGCCGCGAACATCGGAGGAGCGGCATCGGCTCCGATCGTCGCGGCGTACCACCGGCCGGCGCTCGTCCCGGTATCGATTCTCATGGCGATGGTCGGCTACGCCGTCGGCAACCCAGCCGGCTTCCTCGCCGCGACGCTCTGCCGACTCCTTTCCGGATGAGACACCTCGTCATCTTCGGCGGATTCCTGGCGATCTCCGTCGCGGTCTTCGCCCCCGTGTTGTTCCAGGGAGGGCTCCTCGCGCCCGGGGACGGTGTCTCGCAGTTCGTTCCCTGGTACTACGCGTCGGAGCGCATCTGGGACCCCTACGTCTTCTCGGGCTACCCGGCGATGGCCGACCCCCAGAGGATGACGTGGTATCCGCCCGCAATACTCCTGTCGAGAATCCCGGGCTCCTGGAACGTGTTCGTGCTCATCGGCTACACGCTGGCCGGTTTCTTCATGGCTCTCTACGTGCGCGCACTCACTCGATCGCACACCGCCGCGGCCCTCGCCGGGGTCGCGTACGCCTTGAGCACGTTGATGATCGTGCACGTGCGTCATCCGAACATGGTGCACACGGCTGCGTGGTGGCCCGCCGCTCTGTTGTGTCTCGAACACCTCCGGACTCGAGTGTCGACCCGGAACGTCACGCTCACCGCCCTCGTCGTCGCGCTCGGGATCCTCTCCGGCTACCCGGCGTTCTTCGTCTACGCGGCGCTCGTCACGGTCGCGTACGTGATCGTGCGCCGACCGGCCGAGAACGCCACGCGGTGGGGGATCGTCGTCGTGGGGGCGGCGGCCCTGGGTGCCGCACTGGCGGCGGTGCTGATCCTGCCTCTTGCGGAGTTCTTCCCCCATACGCACCGCGCGGAGCTCGACCCGCGAGACTTCTTCGGCCGGGCGGTCGATCCTCGCGAGATACCGAGGCTCGTTTTCCCGTTTCTGTACGGATCCCTGACGAAACCGGGAGCGGGCGAGCCCGCCTGGGCGACGATCGGCTACGTCGGTCTGGCCCCGCTGCTCGCGGCGGTCGTCGCCGTCGTTCGTCGATTCCGTCACGACGCTCGCGTCCGTTTCTTCACGATCGTCGCGGCCGCTTCGCTCTTGCTCTCGCTGGGCGACGCGACCGTTCTCGGACGAGCCGCCTTTCACATCCCGATCCTCAATCTGTTTCGGGCTCCGGGGCGCCACCTCTTCGAGTTCACGTTTTCGGTGAGCGTGCTCGCGGGGCTCGGGGTCGCCGCCGTGTCGCGCGGCGCCCTCGGCCGGCGGCGGAGCGTTCTCCTCGCCGCGGGAAGCGCGGGGGCGCTCGCTCTCTCGCTCGGGTTGGCCTGGGCCTTTCACCCGGAACGCGCGAGCCACCGGCTCGCCGAGCTCGTCGCGACCCCCGCCGTGGGCCTCTCCGTGGTTCACTGGGTCCTGACCACGGGCGCCGTGCTCGTGTGGCTGACGCGCCCCCGGCCCGGTGGAGTTCTCATCGTCGCCGCTCTCATCCTCGACCTCGGAACCTGCGCGGTTCGAGATCGCTGGCGCCGCCACCCTCCGACTCGGGAGACCCTCGCCGCGCCGGACACCGCGCTGAGGTACGGGGAAATCCTCCGCCGCACCGGTCAACGCCTGACACCGTTTCACGGCCCGACCGGGAGCCCCGCGTCCCTACCGCCGAACCGTTCGGCGCTCTGGCGCGTGCCGAGCACGGGCGGGTACAACCCTCTGCGGTTGACGAGGCCGGTCGAGCTCGCTGATCTGGGAAACCGCGCCCGAATGACGCGGGCGAGATTCATCGACCGTCCTCGCTCGCTGGACCTTCTCGCGGTGCGTTACCTGTCGATCGAGGAGCGCACTCGGGCGCCGATTCGCGCGATCGAGGAATCCGGCGAGTGGACCCGCGTGGAGACCGTCGGCGACGTGCACTTCTTCGAACGGACCGCTCCCCTGCCCCGCGCGTGGATCGTGCCGGCGACGAGGACGATGGACACGGAGAGTCTCCACGAGACGGTCATCTCGGGGCGGCTTCCCGACGGGACGCCGTTCGACCCCCGGACGCTGGCGCTCGTCGAGAGGGACGTGCCGCTCGTGGCCGCCGACGTCGCCGGAGAAGCGTCGGCCTCGATCACCCGGAACGACGCCCGACGGGTCGACGTGCGGACGCGGAGCCCCGACCCGGCGTTCCTCGTTCTATCGAACGTGCATTACCCGGGCTGGCGCGCATCCCGCGACGGGGCTGCCGTACCTCTCTACCGGTGCGACTACGCGATCATGGGAGTGCGCATCCCCGCGGGCGAGCACACGACGTCGTTCAGCTTCCGTCCCGCGTCGCTCTACGCCGGCGCGGCGATCAGCCTGCTGACCATCGTCGGGCTCCTGATCGCGAACGCCTTTCAGAATCGACGGTCGCGGGCGCCGTGAGCCTCTTCATGATGTGACCTTTTCCGCTTGAGGCTTTCTCTCCGGCGTGACGTGCAGCTTCTCGGGGAGACGCACCACGAAGGTCGCCCCGCCGCCCGGCGTGCTCTCCACATCGAGCCGCGCTCCGTGGTCCTCGACGATCTTCCGAGCGATCGCGAGGCCAAGCCCGCTCCCCCCCTCTTTGCTCCCCGTCACGAAGGGGTCGAAGAGGCGATCGCCGAGCTCCGGCGGGATTCCCGGCCCCTCGTCCGCAACCTCGATCCGGATGTCGCTTTCCTCCCAGCGCGACCATCGGAAGGTGATCGTGTCACCAACGCTGGAAACCTCGCGGGCGTTGTTCACGATGTTGTCGATCACTCTCCGCATGCGCTCGGGGTCGAACATGACCTGCATTCCGCGCGGGCCCTGCAGGGCGAGCTTCACGCCGGCCCGCCGGAGCGGCTCCGCGTGACTGGCGGCGATCTCCTCCAACCAGGTCGCGAGGTCGATCGTCTCGACGTCGAGCACCGAGTGCCCTTTCGCATACTCGAGGACGTCGCGCGCGAGCGCCGTCATTCGGTCGACCTGCCGGTTGATCACTCGGCACTGCTTCGCGAGCTTCTCGTTCTCCGGATCGCGGCTTTCGATGCGGTCGGCGGTCCCCCGCACGATGGCCACGGGATTCTTGAAGTCGTGAACGATCCCGGTTGCGATGCGGCCGAGGGCGGCGAGCCTCTCCACGTCGAGCTTGTCGCGCTGAGCCTTCTCCAGCTCGCGACGATTCTGCTCGAGGCGTGAGCGCATTTCCTCCACCTTTCCGGCGAGGTGCCCGAGCTCGTCGTCGGATCGCGATCGAATCGTGAATCCCAGGTCGCCCTGCCCGATCCTCTCCGCGTAATGCACGAGCTGCTGAACCTGCCGGCTCACGCGCGCCCTCGTGAAGAGCCACACGACGAGAACCGCGACGATGCTGCCGGCGACGGCGAGGACCAGGAGGAGCACCCGCACGCGGTTCATGACCGGCGCGATCGGTTCGTCGATGGACGCCAGGAAGATCACGGACATGCCCGACACCGGGTCTTCGACGCGGGACGCGAGGAACGTCGTGTCTTCGACTTCGACCCGGGTGACGCGACCGGCCTCGAGCTCGATCGCGGAAGAGCCGGCTTCGACGCCCTCGGGCGAGCTTCCCGAGACGACTCGGCCTCCGAGTCCGAGCACGACGTCGAAGCCGGTGAGGCGCTTCAGATCCTCGCCGTACGCGGCGGCGAGGCTTCTTCCGGAAACGACCGTGCCGAGGACCCGGCCATTGTTCGCGGTGACCTTCGCCTGGACGAGCTCGTAGATCTGACCGTTCCACTCGACGTTCTCGACTTCGGTCGCGTCGATGGCCTCGCGCGCCCGTTCGATCGCGATGGCCTCGAGCTCCGCCGGCAACCCTTCCGTCGAGAACAGATGCGCGTCGTCGGCGGCCCATATGACGATGAAACCCGAATCCACGAGCGAGCCGTGGGTCGGGACCTCGGCTTCCACGGTCGCGGGGTCTCCGGTCTCCAGCGCCGCCAGGAGCCGGGGTGACGTCAGCGCCGTCTCGAGCTGGCTCACCCGAGCGAGGTGATTCACTCGCGTGTACTGGCGAAGGACATCCTCGGCCTGGACGAGGCGCTGTCGGAAGAGATCCTCGAGACCGGTCCGCGTTACGTGATTGGTGATCAGAAAAGACCCAGCCGACACGATGGCCGTGAGACCGACGCTGAAGAGAGTGTACTGACGGACAAGAGAGCGGTGGATGGTCACGGGACCTCGACCTGGAGAGGCTCTTCGACCGGCCCCGCCGCGGGACGATTCACGATCCCGACGACCGGTGACGCCGTCGCGTCGCCAGCGATCCGGAATCCGGCCGAGAGCAGCGATCCGGTTTTCGCGAGAATTCGCATGGAGACCTCCCGCCGTTTGTATCGGGGAGCTTCCGCACCGGGTTGACGCTCGCGTGCCGTTGCCGAAACTCGGTTCTCGCGAAACCGTCGTGGTTTTGGCAGATTCCGGGGAATCCTTGCCGTCACTCGCAGACCGAGGAATCAGTGAAGCGGCTTCTCCCCTGGACAGTTCTGCTGGTCGCGCTCGGCCTGCGGGCGTGGCGGCTCGACTTCGAGAGCCTCTGGTTCGACGAGGTCGCGAGCATCCGCGAAGCGGACCTGCCGATTCGCGAAATCCTCGGCCGCTTCTACTGGCCGCCGGTCTACTCGCTGATCATGAAACCGCTGGCGGGCTCGGCCGCGAGCGAGGTCTGGCTTCGGCTGCCGGCCGCGCTCCTCGGGGCGATCACCGTCTTCGCTTTCCATCGCTCGGTCTCGCGTGAGACTCCCGAGTGGATCGCGGCGGGCACCGCACTCCTGTTGGCGACATCGGCGTTCCACGTGGAGCTCAGCCAGCAGGTGCGGCACTACACACTCGGGATCTTCGCGCTCTGGCTATGCCACCTGGCGTACCGCCGGCTGCTCGCGAGCCGCGACTCTTCCTGGCGGCGCGGCCTTCTCTGGGCCGGGAGCGCCGCCTTCGCCTACTTGTCGATCTTCCTGGCGCTGCCGCTTCTCGCCGTCCAGGTCGCGTACGGTTTCGTGCGGCTGCGCGGAACGCCGCGGCGCCGGTTCGGGGCCGTGGTGGCCGTCCTCGGCGTGGCCCTGTCGCCGTGGTTGATCGGGTCGCTCGCGCAGGCCGACCGCGTGCCCAACCAGCTCCGCTACGCCGGAGGCCACCTCGAAGGACTGGCGGACGCGCTCACGAAGACGTACTTCGGGTACCTGCCGGTACCGGAGTGGGCAGCCGCGGCGGGTCTTCTGGCCCTCGGCGCCGTGCTGTTCGGCGGGCTGCTGCGGGAGCGTGTGCACTTCCCGGCGGTCCCGTTCTTCTCGTACTTCGGTCTCCTGTTCGGTCTCGCGCTCCTGACGGCGATCGTCTCCGATCCCTATCCGCGCTACTTCACGCTGACACTACCGTTCTTCTTCGCGTTGCTCGCGCGAAGCTTGATGAACTTTCCGCCGCGCTTCGCGGCCGCGATCCTTGCGGTGCTCCTCGCGATCTCGGTCGCGGAGACGACGAATCAGCTGCGGGGGCGCCAGCATCCCGACTGGCGGTCGGTCGCCGCGCGGCTCGCCGAGCCCGACTTTCCCGTCTGCACGCTCGTGTTCGGGATGCCGAACATGGAGCGTAGCGTCCTCTACTACCTCGAGCGCGATCATCCCGAGGTCGACGTGAGCGTTCACGCCCTCGAGGGTGGTTACACGCTGGACGAAGCGGGCGCGCGAAAGATCGAGCGGGAGATCAACGACATCGCCGCTGAGCGCGACTGCCTGGTTTACGTGCAGGGCTTCGAGTGGTTCTCCGACCCGCAGCGGATGGTTCTCCAGTACCTGATGTTCCGCTACCCCTGGTCGGTGGAGGTCTCGGAGTTTCCCGCCGCCGCCGCGTTCCGGCTGACGAATCCGGCCGAAGACTGATGCTGCGAGGCGTGGGGTCCGCTGACCGCCGGCCGCTCGATTCTACTGCCGAAGGTCGCCGCCCCGCACAGGAGAATCAGCAGAGCGGCGAGGGCAAGCCAGACGCCGATCTCGGCCACGGTGGTATGGCGCTGGAAAAAGCCATTGGCAGGTCGACGCACGGAACGCATGGCGCCCTCCCGGTCTCCCCCATGATATCCCGCCGCGGCCCCGCCGAACCAGCCGCCTCCCCAGCGGCCCTGACTAGGTCTTCTGCGGCTTCTTCTTCGCGGCCGGAAACAGGATGTTGTTGAGGATCAACCGGTAGCCCGCGGAGTTCGGGTGCCGGTTCAGATCGGTCGGCGGGTCACCGACGGCGTGCTGGTAGTCCTCGGGATCGTGGCCACCGAAAAACGTCCAGGTCCCCCGACCGAGCTTGCCGTGGACGTACTTGGCCTCTTGCGTGCCGTCGACCTCGGCGAGGATCGTGACGCCCGACTTGATGAGGCGCTTGTCGAACCCGGTGGTCTGACCCAGAAACCCGTTCACCACTCCCACGTGGCACTGGGTGAGCATCGTCGGAATCGGATCGTACTTCGCGGAGAATTCGAACAGCGTGAAGTAGTCGGCCATGGCACCGCGCGCCATCGCGTAGTTCGACGTGTCGAGGTCCGAGAACTCGTAGACCATGGGGTCCGTGATGAGTCTGAAGTCGGTGAACGCGAGACACCGGTCGTAGTCGAGGCGGTTCTGGCAATCCGGGTCCGGGGGATCACCGTCGTACACGGTGCCGCAGATGTCGACCCCGCGCGCGGCCAGCGCGATGTCGAACGTGTCCGTCGCCGAACACATTGCGAAAAGAAAGCCTCCGCTCCTGATGTACTCCTTCACGACCTCGACGACGGCGCTCTTGTGCTTCGAGACTTTGCGAAATCCGGCCTCTCGTGCGAGCTTCTCGTAGAGTGCCTGCTGGCGCTGGTACCAGCCGGCCGAGTGGAAGTTCCCGTAGAACTTCCCGTACTGCCCCGTGAAATCCTCATGGTGCAGGTGCAGCCAGTCGTATTCGCTCAGTCCGCCAGCGAGAACTTGCTCGTCCCACACGGTGTCGTAGGGAATCTCCGCGTAGGTGAGGGCCAGCGTGACGGCGTCGTCCCACGGCTGCTTGTCGGGCGGCGTGTAGATCGCGACGCGCGGCGGCTTCTCGAGAAGCACCGCCTCCATGTTTTCCTCTTCGATGACGCTCCGGATCGCAACCTCCTCTCCCGAGGACACGGTCTCGGTGGTCACGCGCATCAGGATGGCGCGGCGACGGAGGAAGTCCGCTTCCTCCAGCAGGAACGCGCCTCCCCGGTAGTTCAGGAGCCACTCGACGTTGGCGCCCTGCGAGAGACACCAGTACGCGAAGCCGTACGCCTTGAGGTGGTCTTCCTGAGCGAGGTCCATGGGCACGAGGATCTTGCTCCGGGCGACGCCGGGAAGAAGCACGAGAGCCGCGGCGATTCCGGCGATCCACATCCTCATGGCAACGCCCTCTGCAGATCGGCGGTCAGGTCGCGAGCCCGGTCCGCGGCGAGAGTCTCCGGGTAGGTGACGAGGAGCTCCTCATACTCGGCGAGCGCCGCCCCCGGATTGTGCAGGTCCTCGTGCAGGATCTGCGCGCGAAGGAGCCTCGCGGCGGCCGCGAGGTCCATGACCTGGGCCTCCGTCACGGCGCGGTCCAGGACGTCCAGCGCCCGGGCGGGATTGCCGGCTTCACGGTGCGCCCGCCCCAGAAGGAGCAGCGACTCGTCTACGATGTACGCGCGCGGGTGATCGTCGGTCAGCGACACCAGTGTCGCGACGGCTTCGTGGGGCGCGGCCGTCCGGAGATTTTGCCGCGCGTCCGCGTACCGGGCGAGCACCTCTTCGGGATCGGAGTTCGTGTTGATCAGGATCGAGAACTCGAGCGCGTTGTTGACGTGGAGACCCTTGGGATGACGGTTGGCGACTTCCTTGAAGAGGCTGTCCGCCGCCGGAAACTGATGCAGATAGAAGAGCGTGCGCGCCTCCTCGTACAGCGCCCGTTCGCGCGTATCGTCCGAGAACTTCCGTCCCTGGATGGCGCCGTAGATCCCGCGCGCCATCTCCAGATCGCCGCGCCACACCGCACACTCGGCGACCTCGAACTGCGGGTCGGCCTCGCCCCACGGCCCCGGACCGCGGCTGATGAGCTCGCGGAACACCTCTTCGGCGGCGTCCGGATCCCGCTTCCCCTCGCGCAGGATGCGGCCCGTCTCGAACCGGGCCGTGTGCGCATGATCCGTCTCGGGATAGCCTCCGGCCAGCCGAGCGTAAGTGCCAAGGGCGTCTTCCCAGCGCCCGAGCTCCGACTGACTCGTCGCGATTTCCAGCAACGCGCTCGGCACGGCTCTCGCGCTCGGGAAGTCGCTGACGATCCGCTCGAAGACGCGAATCGCGACCTCGTGGTTGCCGTCCGTCTGGCACCGCTTCCCGAACACGAGGAGCGCTCCGAACTGGCTCGGCTCGTCGTCCACCAGCCGGAAGTACTGCAACCTGGCCTGCTCGTGGTTGCCGGCCTCCAGGTAGAGATCACCGAGCAACTTGCGAAACACGACGGCCTCCGAGAGCGGTCGCCTTTCCGCGTCTCCCGACACGGGCGGTTGGTGCGAGACGTAGCGGTTCATCCACGCCTCGACCCGCGAGATGACGGGACCGAGCCCCTCTTCGTTCTCGCCGATGCGAAGGAGGCGCCCTTCCACGTACGACAACGCGGTGGGCGACTCCTGAAGGAAGCGAAGGTACTCGTTTGTCGCTTCGTCGAACTCGAAACGAAGCTCGTGCAACGCTGCCTTCTGCCGCGTGAACCGGCCCGGGTGCACCGAGTCGGCTTCGGCGTAGACCGCGAGGGCTTCGTCGAACATCCGGTTGCGGGCGAGCAGGTCCGCGACGAAGGCATACGATCCTCGCGTACCGTCCTGCACGTCGAGGATCTGCCTCCACCACCGAAGCGCGGCGTCGCGGTCTCCCTTCCGCGCCGAAGCCGTGCCCAGCTCCTCGAGGGTACCGGGGTGGCGTGGGTGTCGCGCGAGCTC
>JALGZO010000297.1 GCA_025774865.1 bacterium
CTGACCACTCGACGAATCCGCTCGATCGCCCTTCTCTGACCCGCCTCGTCCGCGAGATCGCCCAGGTTCTCCCGATCGTCCCAGATGCGCTCGAAAAAGTGTACTTCGTCGAAGAGACGAATCCGCGGATGCTGGTTCAGGATCTCCTTCACGAGGGTCGTACCGGTGCGCGGGGCGCCGACGACGAAGATGGGACGACCGGACATCGTGGCGGAGACCTCCTCGGTGGAAGCTCGGCCCCGGGGGCTCGAGCCCACTCCATGGTATCACGGAGCCGCGAAGCGAAGCGGGCGGGCGCGAGGCGACCCACCCGTGTCAAGCGAGTGACCCGTCGAGGCTCCGAGCGTAGGATCTGAGCCGCCGCGGGTCGCCAATCCATCCGTGCGATCTTTGAGCTCGGCGTAGACAGAGGAAGGCATGGACAACCGCCACCGACTTGCAGCTCTCGTGCTTGTCGCTCTGACGGTGGTGGCACATGGGCCGGCGACAGAGGGCGGCTTCGTTTGGGACGACGACGACTATGTCAGTCGCAACGAGACACTGACAAGCCTCGAAGGACTCGCTCGAATCTGGTTCGAGCTGGGCGCGATTCCTCAGTACTACCCGTTGGTGCACACGACGTTCTGGGTCGAGTATCGACTCTGGGGTCTCGATCCTCGGGGATTCCACGTGACGAACGTGCTGCTTCACACACTCGCAGCCGTGTTGCTGTGGCGGGTGCTCTTGATTCTTGCACCGGCATCGGCCTTCGCGGCTGCAGCCGTGTTCGCCGTGCATCCAGTGCATGTCGAGTCCGTGGCCTGGATCACGGAACGGAAGAACACGCTGTCAGCGGTTCTCTATCTAGCAGCGGCACTTGTCTACCTGCGGCTTTCCACGAAGGAGCTTCGAAGAAGAAACGCTCAGCAACTGCGGCTGTACTTGCTCTCGCTAGGTCTGTTCCTCGGAGCACTGCTCAGCAAGACCGTGGTCGCGAGTCTTCCGATGGCCCTTGTTCTGGTCCTCCTTTGGAAGAGGGGGCACGCTCGATACCGTGACGTGCTCCATCTTCTTCCCTTCATGTTTCTTGGGGTCGGGTTCGGGATGTTGACCGCATGGATGGAACGAATCCATATCGGCGCCGCGGGGGCAGAATGGAGCCTATCTGGAGTCGAGCGTGTCCTGGTCGCCGGTCGAGCTCTGTGGTTTTACGCTGGCAAGATCCTCTTGCCCTTGCGATTGACGTTTGTCTACCCACGTTGGGAAATCGATGCGGAAGTCTGGTGGCAGTACCTCTATCCATTGGCCGCTGTGGCCCTGGTCGTAGCCGCCTGGCTCCTGCGGCGACGCTTCAGCGGGGGTCCGCTGGTCGCGGTACTGTTCTTCGGTGGTACGCTCGTTCCCGCGCTGGGTTTCTTCGATGTCTACCCAATGCGCTTCACGTTTGTCGCGGATCACTACCAATACATCGCGAGCATTGGCCTCATCACGCTGGTTGTTGCGATCGGTCGCCATGTCACCGGATCGCAATCGTGGCAACGTATGATCGTGTCCCGTGCCGTCCTGGGTGTCACACTCGCTGCCTTGATCGGGACGACCTGGCACGCCGGGCGAAAGTTCAAGGATGCGGAGACGCTCTGGCGAGACACGATCCGCCAGAATCCTTCATGCTGGCTCGCGTACTCGAACCTGGGTAAGAACTTGAACGACCGGGGTGAACATGCGGAGGCCGAGACGATCGTGCGGAAGGCCATCCGACTCAAGCCAGATCATGCGCTGGCGCACAACACCCTCGGGGTCGCGCTGGGACGCCAGGGCCGCCTGGACGAGGCGATCGGTGCGTTCCGAATGGCAGTGTTGGCGGGGCCGAAGTACGTCTCGGCGCGCAACAACCTGGCGAGACTGCTCCGGGAGACTGGGCAGTACGAGGAAGCAGCCAGCCACCTGCGGGCGGCGCTCGACGTTGATCCCAGGAGTGCTCTGACGCACTTCAACGTGGGCCTCCTGGCTCTCGATTTGGGCGATCAGCCGCTCGCGATTCGCCACCTCGAGGAAGCGATTCGCCTGGACGCCAACCTCGTGCCCGCCCGTGAGATCCTTGATACCCTCCGGGAGTCTCCCTAGAGTCCAGAGCCGGGGACCGCCACGATTATGGTGGCGGCGAAGGCCAAGAGTCCATCGAGCCAAGACGTCATGGTCGCTGAACGAATCATCCCGGTAGGCGGCCGGGCGCGTCAGAGCGCCCGGGCCGCGCGGGGAGCGTATCAGTACCGGTAGAACTCCGGCTTGTAGGGACCGCCGACCGGAATCCCGAGGTACTCCGCTTGCTTCGGCGTGAGCTCGGTCAGGTTGACTCCGAGCTTTCCCAGGTGGAGCCGCGCCACTTCCTCGTCGAGGTGCTTCGGCAGCACGTAGACGCCCACCGGATACTC
>JALGZO010000298.1 GCA_025774865.1 bacterium
AACCCCGAGGTAGGGCACCTCCGGGAGTCCGGTAAGATCCTATATGTAAACCACGGCAACGGTGCGCCGCAGCCACGATCTGAGGCCTCAGGACGCCACCCCGGGGCTCGGGGGAACAAGAATGCGTTCGCCGTGTCCCCTTCTCTCCCACCGTCAAGAGACGTTTCACTGGCAGGGCCAGCTGTCGATCCACCAGTCGCGTGAGCCACTCTGACCGGGGCCACCCGAGTCGTAGCTACCGTTTCCACAACTTTCGCCGCTCGGATCGACACCTCGAATCAGGTACCAGAAGGCAACTCCCGGGTTGGGGTCATCGGTGTCCGTGTGCTCCAGGGAGACGGTGTTCTCCACCAGACATGTCGACCCCGATGAGTAGTCTCCGGAGGCGCGCAGCGTGCCCAGGTCGCCGCGAACGACGTCATAGGCGATCGCCCCGGAGATCGAAAGCCACGACACCACGTCGTTGCCGTCGATGAGAAGCTCTCCGTAGCCTGTCGGACCCAGACCTTCGTCGAACTCGCCGTCGCAGTCGTTGTCGTTGAAATCGCAGATCTCCGGCGCGCCAGGATAGGTATCAGGATCGAATTCGCCGCAGTCGCCGCAGGTGGTACCGCCCGTTGGGTTGCAGTCCCCGAAGCACTGCACGAAGCCGTCGCCATCGCCATCCTCGCAATCCGGCGCGTCGACGATCGAGTCGACCGGGGCCATGTTGTTGGACGGCACGGCGTCGTTTTCGTGGGCCGAAACCGCGGCCGTGGCGGTGAAGGTACCGACAGCCTCGAACGGGGTCACCTGGATGACGAGATCGGGGGCCGTGGCGCCGCTCGAGAGCAACGGTCGCGTGCAAACGACGGGATTGACGGAGCCGTCGCAGGTCCAGCCGTCGCCACCGGCACTGTCGAAAAATACGTTGTCGGACAGGGTCTCGGTGACCATCAGTGCATTGGCCTCGTCCGGGCCGTTGTTGGTCACGGTCACGGTGTAGACCAGGGTGCCGAACAGTGGCACCGGGTCGGGAGCATCGGTCTGGGAGATGGCCAGGTCCGCCTGATTGGTGCCACCGAAGCCACCGAACCGGGCCACGAAGCCCCACCAGGTACCTGCTCCATCGCGGTCGAACGCACCCGGCGTGGTCGGAAACGGACTATCGGCGAACCAGTTCATGTTCGTGAAGCCCACCACGTATGTGTTGCCCGCCGGGTCGAGCGCGATGGCGCGCCCCTCCTCGCCGTCCGTTCCGAAGTTGCCACCCCCAAGAAATGTCGCGTAGACGAGACCCGAGCCGGAGGCGTCGAGGGTCGCCAGGGCCACGTCCTCGACCCCGGTGAGCGTCGCTGCAAAAGCATCCGGGGTCGCCGGGAAGGAATCGGACCATGCGGTCCCGACGATGAAGGCACGGCCCGCTCCGTCGGTGGCGATGTCCTCCGGGTTCACCCCGGCTATGAACGTCGAATAGACCAGATCGGTACCCACGGTGTTGAACTTGCTCACGAATCCCCATCCCGAGTCGACGTCGAAGGCCCCGGGAGTCGTCGGGAAGTCGGTGGCCGAGGCGCGCCACCCGGTCAGGTAGGCGTTTCCGCCCGGGTCCACCGCGATGCCCGAGCCGACCTCTGCGGTGCTGCCACCGATGAGGGTGGCGTAGACCCGATTCCCCGCCGCGTCGAACTTGGCGGCGAAGGCATCGTCGTTGCCGCTCAGGGTGGAATCGAACGCGCCCGCGGAGGTCGGGAAATCGGTCGATGAAGTGGTCCCGCCGACGTAGACGTTCCCGATGGGATCGATGGCGATGCCGCCTGCGCTTTCGTAACCGTTACCGCCCAGGAAGGTCGCGAAGGTTCGGACCGGCGTTGCTCCGCTGAAATCATGACAGGCGACGAAAACATCTCTGGGGCCGTTCAGCGTGGAACCGAAGGCACCGGCCGTGGTGGGAAAGTCCGAGGATTCGGTCACCCCGGTCACACAGGCGAGATCTGCCGAATAAAGGGCGATCCCGGAGTAGTCCGTAGTGTGGTTTTCGTTACCCGACCCGCCCAGATAGCTGGAGTAGACCAGATCCGCGCCATCGGCGCTGAGAATCGTCACGAAGGCGTCCTGGTTGAACGGAGAGGCGCCGGGAACGGACTGGAGAGCGTCGGGGGTCACGGGAAAGTCCGTGGAGCGGGTCTCACCCGTCAGAAAGGCACGGCCGCTTCCGTCCACCACGATATCGTGGCCGATGTCACCCGCAGTCCCGCCGAGAAAGGTCGACCACACCAGCGATGACCCATCGGCACTCAGTTTCGTCACGAAGACGTCGAACCCCTGGGTGTCTCCGCACTCTCCTCCCGTGCCGCAGTTCTCATCCCACGCACCCGCGGTGGTGGGGAAGTCGTCGGACCACGTGTACCCGATTACGTAGGTGTGT
>JALGZO010000299.1 GCA_025774865.1 bacterium
GCCGCCCGTTCCCGGTCGACGACCCCGCTCGACCCACTTCCCGGCCCGCGCTTGGATTTGCCCCGAGCGATGTGGTAGCTGTGAGGAATCAGAGCGGCGCGCCCACCGGACCCCGCCGCGGAGTCCGGAGGCATCCCGCTCCAGAGCGTATCAGGTACACCACACTTTGTCCCTCGTTGCGCTGTCCGTCCAGCCCCCGGGACGAATTTCCTGTGTGCGCCGTCCTCCCGTCGCGCTCGGTTCGGACTTCGGCAGCTTCCTCCCTTTCTCCGTCCATCTCAAGGCGAATCTGGCTCCAGACACATTCAAAGGTCGTTTTGTCCCACGGTTTGCCTCCGCGAGATACACACTGTGATGTCCCGGACCACACCTGTATTACAGAATAGAGAGACTGTGTGCCTGGATTCTAACAGTTCTTCTAATAATCCAAAAAGTGAGGGGCGTTTCTCCAGATGGACTGGCCGCCGACCTAAAAGTGTAGTAAGAATGGTCTCGAGGTGCGAGGCCGGCCCGTCGGCGCCGCGGCCCTCGCCAGAGCGAAAGGAGCCGAGGATGGCGAAGAAGGCGCGCACGAGTGCCACGGTTCAGGACAAGGTCGAGCGGACGGTTCCGGGCGCCCGCGGCCGAAAGAACCACATCCAGCCCGACCTCCAGATGCACGCGGACGTCGAGATCGAGCTGGATCGAATGGAAAGACTCGCAGCGGTCTGCGAGCTCTTCTGCAAGGGCCACACCGTCCGCGAGATCCTGGGGAAGATGGAAGAGCGATTCGGGGAAGCGGGGATCATGCGGAGAGAGGATCCGTACACTCTCATCTCGTACGCCGCGTCCCGTGGGTGGCTGGAGTTCCGTGCGCCCCACCACCTGGAGTTCGCGCACTTCCTTCGCAATCAGTACTCGTGGCTCGAGGACGTCGACGTGGTGCGAACGGCCGTAGCCGAAGACGTCGCGCGACGCGGGGCGCAGATGCTGCTCCGAATCGTGAAGGAGGAAGTCCGCCGGCATCCAGAGAAGAAGGACGTCGTTCGCGTCGGGTTCGCCGGGGGTGTCGCGGTCTCACATCTCGCGTCGGCTTTCGCCGATCTCCTGTGCCGGCCGACGAAAGGGCTCCCGAAGAAGATCGTGTTCCATTCCATCGTCGCCGGCTTCTCCCCGACCGATCCCTCCACCGACCCCAACGCCTTCTTCACCTACTTCATGAACAAGCCGCTCATGCAGGTGGAGCCCGAGTTCCTCGGTCTCCACGCTCCGGCCATCGTGAAGTCGGCCGATCTCCACAAGATTCTTCGACAGCGCGACATCGAGATTGCGAGCACGTGGGCGAAGAAGCTCGACGTCGTCGTCACGTCAGGGTCCGATTGGGGCGATCCCGACAGCCTGCTCGCTCGCGAGATGCGAACTTCCGACGTCGAGTCGTACGAGAAGCTTCAGCGCCTCGGCGTCGAGGGAGACGTGATGTGGCGTCCGCTCTCGGCGTCGTGTCCGATCGACGCCGAGACGGTGCTGCGAGCGCTGACGATGAAGGAGCTCACCGATCTCCCCGCTTTCATCCGGGGCGGAGGTTCGGTCCTGCTCATGATGGGTCCGTGCGCGGGCTGCGCCCGACCCAAGGGGCGGATCACGAAGATCATTCTCGACCTACCCGAGTCGATCGTCACGCACGTCGTCCTGGACAGCCGAACGGCGGCGCAGATGATGAAGGAGCTCGGAGGCTACAAGAGCTGAGGGCGGGCGGGCGCCCGCTTCCGCTCCCGCCGCTCGACGCCGACCATCACGAGTCGGAGGAGAATCCACGCCGGAAGCGCGAAGTCGACGGTGTACCGTGCGAGCGGACCCATCCGCGGGTCGAGCCGCACGGTCAAAGTCAGCCCGAGAAAGAGCAGGCCGGGCCCGGTGACGAGCTCGTGCCCTCCGGGCACCCTCGCGCGCACCGCGAGCAGGAACCCGGCGAGCGCCACCGCCACGACCACCGAGGACAGCGCGGCCGTCTCCATGAAGAGGGTCGGCGCGAACGACAGCGCGACGACGAGGAGGAACGGAGTCTCGGCGAATAGCCACCGGTGGCCGCGGAAGCTCGGCGCCGGCTCTCCGGCTCGGCCGAGCGCCACGCCGAATCCGAGCGCCGTGAACGGCAACCAGAGCTGCCCCCGAACGGCCGCCTCGACGAGCAACCCGAAGAGCATGAGACCGACCGGACCCCGCGGCAGCTTCGCCTTCCGCACGAGCAGCAAGTGGACGACCGCCGCCGCGACGCCGAGGGCTCCGGACTCTCCGAGCACCAAGACCGGGCCGCGCCAGAAGAGACCCGGATCGACCTTGCCCCGGAGCAAAGACGGTGTGAACGAGTACACGGCGCCGACGAGAGCGACCGCGACGAGGAACGTGCTTCCGACATTCGCGGCTGGCGGCCCGCGAAGGTCGCGAACCGCGAGCAGCGGGTACGCGGCGAACACGCAGGCGAGCGGGAGCGCAAACCGGACGAAGGAGCGCTGCGGCTCCGCCCCGGGCAGCAGGATCGGAAAGAGAACGGTCCCCGCGACGAGCCCGGCAGCGGCGAGGGCCATCGGAGGAAGGCTTCGCCGGAGAATCTCGAGCACCCGCAGGCGCAGCATGCCCATCCCGAGTCGGTAACCGAGCGCCCCCAGAAGCACGGCGACGTGCACGACTATGGCGGGGTGAGCCTCTCGGGTGCGCGGCGCCGCGATCACGTCGAAGCCGGTGGGCCCCAGCGCGAGACCCGAGATCACGACGAGCGCCGCCGCCGGCACGCGCACGATTCGTGACAGCCTGTGGCACACCCCGGCCAGGGCGAGAACCGGCACGTAGAAGAGGAACGAGGTCCAGGCCAAGTCTTCCCTCGCCTGACGACTGATTGGCGCCGGGAACGTACCCCGAAACGATCACGATGGTCGACGGCCTCGCGCTGTGGTCCTGACCTGGGCGCGCGTCAAGGCGCGATCCCGCAAGTCGTCGTCGCTCAGCCCCCGAGCGAGACGTGTTGCGACGGGGTCACGACCTCACTGCCATCCGCCAGGACCGCCGTCACCTCCCAGTCGAACTCGCGCGGAAGCTGAAGCACGTTGCTCCTCAGGTCATACAGGAAGATCGTACCCTGCACGGGAACCGGGGTCGGTACGCGCCCGCTCGGTCCTCGAAAGCGGACGTGGTAGGCGCTCGCCTTCGGATGCGCGGGCCACTCGAGGCGCAGGAGATCGCCCTGCTGGGACCCTCCGGCGCGGACGATCGACACCATGTCCGTCGTCGGCCCCTCGACACCGGAGGTCGCGCGCCAGGCTTCCGGAACGCTCGTCCACCCGGCGATCGAGTGCCAGATCGCGAGACCACCGCCCAGGAGCACGACTCCCCAGAGCACGGGCGGCCAGGTGCGCTGCCCGCGACCGAGCGTCGGGCTCGGCGCCGGGGGCGGGCTTCTCCGGACCTGGGTCATGCGTGTCCGTTTCCTACGGGGCGTCTCTCCGTAGAACGGCGGGGCGGCCAGCCGGGTTGAGGGCGTCAGTAGTACGACTGGTTGCTCGCTCGCGCCTTCTGATGGTCGAGCTCGAGCCGCGCGAGCCGCGCGAAGAGGCGCTGCGCCTTCGGTGTCGCGCTGCCCTTCGCCATGCCCTTGTAGAGGCAGAAGAGGCAAACGTCGAGCCTGTTCGCCGCCTCGAGAACTTCGGCGGGAGAAGCCTCTGGTGCGACCTCGAACTCACGCAGATACGATCTCGGATCCTCGACCGTGGTGTCGAACTGCACCCACTCATTCAGGGTCGCGATGTTCCCGGGGGAGTCCTTCTCCATCTGTGAGAGAATGGCGGCCAGCTCGCGCTGGTGATTCCCCAGGAATCCGAGCAGGAGCTTCGCCTCGCCGTCCGTCGCGATTTCCTCGGCTTGGTGAAGTCGGCGTCCGAACTCGCTGTGGAATCTTTCGACCTTCGTCAGGATCTCACGAATTGTCATGAACGGCATCGCCAGCCTCCGGTCCCGGTCTGCCAGTCGGCGTTCTCTCGATTCTGGCACACTTCCTTCGCGTCGCGCGACCACGGAGTGACCGAATTTCGCAAGTGAATACGATCACGTGTGTGTTCCGACCTTCACAAGTGTCGAGATGGTACGATCGTCGCTTTCCGGAGGGCTCGTGTCGAACTCACCTGTGACTTTCGTCCTCGTCGGAACGCGTTCCCCCGGAAACGTCGGGGCCGTGTGTCGTCTGGCGAAGGCGTTCGGGTTTCCGGACGTGAGGCTCGTCACGCCACGGCTGACCGCGGATGAAGCGGAAGCGAAACGACTCGCTCATGGCGCTGAAGACGTGCTGGCGCGAGCGAAGACGTTCGACTCGCTCCGCGCCGCTCTGGCTGGCTGCGGCCGGGCCATCGCGACGACCGCGCGCCCGCGCGATTGGTCGCGCCGGGTGCTCTCGCCGGACGAGCTCGCGGCCCGGACCAGAGACGTCAGCGGACCGACTGCGATCGTGTTCGGGCCCGAGGACCGGGGCCTCACGAACGATGACCTCGCCGCGTGCGACGCAGTCGCGTCCATTCCGTTGCCGCCGGAGCCCACCGCCACGCTCAGCCTTCCCACCGCGGCCGCGATCATCGCTTGGGAGCTCGCGAAATCGCTCGGCCGAACCGGACCTCGACCGCCCGCCGAGGGGCCCCGGAGCGCTCGCGGCGCCGTGGCCCTCGACACCGACGAGTTGACCGACCTCCTGGAAGAGATCGACGAGACCCTGCTCGAGATCGGGTTTCGCCCCCGGCCGAATGCAGTGCGCTTTCGCGGATCGCTCCGGGACTTCCTCACGCGGGCCCACCCGACACGCGGCGACCGACTGATGTTGCGTCACATCCTCGCCCAGGTGGGCAAGTGGAGGCGCCGACTTGCCGGACAGCTGCGACGGGAGACCGCGGAGACGCGCCGTTGAGGCGGGGCGGCTCGAAGGCCCGCGCTCGGCCTCGCGGGCGGCCCGAGATCGGACTCGTCGTCGTCGTCCTCCTCGCCGGCGGATTCGTCGCGCACGCGCTCGCGTTTCAGTTCACCCAGGACGACGCCTACATCTCGCTCCGTTACGCGCAGAACCTCGTCGCCGGCAACGGTCTCGTCTTCAATGGCGGCGAACGAGTCGAGGGGTACTCCAACTTCTCCTGGACGCTCCTCTTGGCGCTGTTCCTGAAGCTCGGAGCTCCCGCCGTGGAGACGTCGCGGTGGCTCGGTATTCTGTTCGGGGTCGGCGCGATCCTGGCCGCGGCGCGACTCGCCGCATCCCTCGAGGGACGCTGGGGGCTGGCGGCGGCGGCGACCGCGGCGTTGATCGCGGGCAACTCCGCCTTCGCCCTCTGGAGCACCGGTGGACTCGAGACCGCGCTGTTCGTGTTTCTCGTGACCTGGGGACTCGAGCGCGGCCTCGCGCCCGATTTGAACGAGCGACAGCGCGCCGCCGCCCCCTTGCTTCTCTGTTTGGCCGCCCTCACGCGACCGGACGGTCCCCTGATCTTCGCTCTGTGGTTCATTCTTCGCGGCGCGGCGGTCGTCGCGCCCGAGGAGGATACCCGGCGCGCCCCAATGCGAGCGCCCGCGCGACGCCTGCTGCGCGACGTCGCTCTCTTCGCCGGGCCCCTCATCCCATACGCGCTCTGGAAGCTCGCATACTACGGCGATCTTCTGCCGAACACGTACTACGCGAAGGCAGGGCTGTCGCTGGCGTACGTCGGACGGGGGCTCGAATACGCCGGTGAGTACTTCCACGCGTACGGCATGTGGGGCGTCACTCCCGTCCTCGCCGGAGCCGCGTTCGCGATCCGCGGACGGCGGAGCGTCGAGGCCCAGTTGCTCTTCGTCTGGCTGGGGTACGCCGCGTACGTCGTCGCGATCGGCGGCGACGTTCTCTACGTTCATCGCTTCTGGCTTCCGACCCTCCCGATCGGTGCGGTACTCGTCGCGCGCGGGGCCACTGCCATCGGAGAACGGCTGGCAAACCTGACGCGAGTCCGCGCCGCTCGCCCCGCGTTCACGATCGTCGTGACGGGGAGCGTGATCGGAATGGGACTCGCGAGCAACTGGGGCGGTATCCAGGAGCGGCGCCAGAACGAAACCAACTTCGTCCGCAACATGCGGACGACCGGCGAGTGGCTGAGGGAGCATTTGCCCCCGGGGTCGACGATCGCCATCACGACCATCGGAGCAATCTCGTACTACTCCGGTCTCCGCGTGATCGACATGCTCGGCCTCACGGATCGCGAGATCGCGCGCGACCCACGACCCGTCGATGGCCTCTCCGACAACTGGCGCGAGGTGAAGTACAACGCGGAGAGCATCATTCGCCGCCGCCCAGATGCGATTCTGTTCTCGACCGGCATTCGTCCGAGCTCGGCCGCCGAGAAGGCCCTCTATTTCTACGAGAACTTCCACGAGGCGTACTACCATTATTACTTCCGGGCGACTCCGGCCCGGGTGAACGTTCAGGTCGCGTTCCGGTTGCGGGACGACGCCCCACCGGTGCATCTCGATCGCGTGGAGGCCGAGGGATTCGAGTTCGTCGAGCGCTATGCCCAGGGGATTCGGGTGCTGAGCCTCGAAAGGGATTCCGGGCGCGCCGCGGAGTTGTTCCGACGCAGTCACGAGGTCGCCCCGGCGGGGTTTCGCTGGGCGAAGGAGTTCTGGGCGGCGTCACTCTACGACGACGGCAAGCGGGACGCGGCGTTGCCGATGCTGCGAGAAGTGGTCGACTCCGATTCCTACTCGATCACGGCCGTCGAGCGGCTGGCCCACCACGCGGTCGTGGAAGGGGATCTCGAGAGCGCTCGCGCGCTGTACGAGCGGATCCTGGCGATCGATCCGGACCACGACATCCCGTGGCGGGGGCTCAGCGAAATCAGTCGCCAGCAAGAGGACTACGAGGCTGCATTCCAGTACCTCCTGGACGGGCTCCGTCGCTGGGACACGAATGTGAACAGTCTCCTCGCGTTCGGGCAGCTCGCGACACGCGTCCGGCGGTACGATCTGGCCGAGTGGGCGTTCCTGCGCGCGCGGAGGATCCAGCCCGATTCCGAGCTCGCTCAACTCGGGCTCGCCCTCGTCAGAGAGTCACGGAATTCACCTGCGGAATCGGAAAGTGCACCGCCGAAAGCCGGTTCCCGACGTTGAGCGCCTCCTTCTCGTTTCCGATGACTGTGGTAATATGATGGGGAACGTCGGCAGCCCAGGAACCCAGGGAACCGCATGACATCGGCCACGCACGCTCTCCAGCAGCCCGCGCTCGTTCTCAACCGGAACTGGGTGCCGATCCACCTGACCTCCGCTCGCCACGCGCTGCTTCTCGTTTACCAGAGTGTCGCCCGGGCCGTTCATCCCGCCGACCTGTCGCTCCACCGATTCCACACCTGGGCGGATCTGCGCCCCCCTGATGGGACCCCCGTCGTCCACACCGTGACCCGGACCATCCCCGTGCCGGAGATCGTGGTCCTGGAGCGGTACGGTCGTATTCCCCGCCGGTCGGTGCCGTTCAACCGTAAGAACCTGTTCCTGCGGGACCGCTATCGCTGCCAGTATTGCGGGACGCAGCTCGACGCGAGGGAGCTCACGATCGACCACGTCCATCCCCGGGTTCACGGTGGCGTGTCGTCGTGGGAAAACTGCGTGCTCGCATGCATCCCGTGCAATCGTCGGAAGGCTCACCGGACCCCCAGCCAGGCGGGGATGCACCCGATGCGAGCTCCCGTCCGTCCCCGGTGGACTCCGCGACACCTGTTCAACGGCATCCCACGTCGTGCGACCTGGGAACGGGTGATCGGCGACGCCTACTGGAACGTCGATCTCGAGCGGTAGCGCTCCCCGCCGTCGTCCCTCGTCACTCTCCCAACGTCAGCTCGACCCGGAAGGACCGTCCGGGCGCAGGGTACGAATCGCGCTCGGGACGATCCTGGTGGTGAGAGTCGACGAGGTTCGTCACCGAAAGATCGACGGTCACCCGCTCGGCCGGGCGGGCACGGACCCCGACGTCCCACCGTGCGAAGCCGGGGTGACCGATTTCGTCACCGCCGACATCGGTTGCGCCCAGCAGGTGCGACCACCAGCGGACCTTCTCATCGTGGACGGGCGGCGTCTTCGCTGCCCCCGCCCGCATCGCGCCCCACACGGTGATCGTGCGGCGGCGCGCCTCTCCGGCGACTCGCACTTCGGCCGTCAGACGCAGCTCGCCCGCGGGAATGTCGGGGAGAGGGTCGCCGTCATCCTCGCCGTGGACGTAGGCGTACGCAGCACTCGCGCGCCCCCGTCCGTCGGCAGGCTTCCATTGGAGCTCTCCCTCGACCCCGAGAATGCGAGCCTGGGCCGCGTTCTCGTGACGCAGCGTGTCGGCGCTCGCGTCGACCGGGAGCTGCACGATGAGGTCCGACGCGAAGGATCCCCAGCCGACGAGTCGGCCCGACCAGCCGCCCCCGCCGGCCCGGACACCGCCCTCGAGGGACCACACTCTCTCCGGCTCGAGACCGGGGTTCGCGAGCCTCGACCCGCCCGGCCGGTCTCCTTCGAAGTAGAGCTCCTGGATCCGGGGCGCGCGAAACGAATGGCTGGCCATCGCCGTCAGGGCCCACGTGTCGTCCAGCGGATGGACGATTCCCACATGCGCGCTCGGCGAGGCCCAATCACGAGACGAACGATCGTTTGCCCTCCGGTGAGCCCAGTCCACCCGTGCACCCAGCACCCACTCGCCCAAATGACCGAACGATCGTTTCCACGCTCCGTAGGCACCCAGGTCCGCCCGGTACGCGTTCTTCACGAGGTCGACCCCCTCCGGGCTCTGCTCGACGCCTCCGAGATAACGAACGGTCGTTTCGACCGCGTCGACGCCCTGCCGAGTGAATGCATCCAGGCCGAGGAGCCACGACCCGGAACCGGCGGGCCGCTCGCGCAGCCCGGAGAGGGAGAGATCCGTGGAGACGTTTTCGATCCAGCTCGTGCGCGTCGGAACGCCGGCGTCGTCAGAGCGCTCGGTCCGGTTCACGGTCTCGGGCCGGTGTGCCCCGAGGGTCCACTCGTCACGATCACCGGCCCGGTCGCGTGCGTATCGTACCGACGCGAGGGCGTGATCCTCGGTCGCGATGGTGTCGATCCGGCCCCGCAGCGTCGTCGGGCGCCCGATGTCCGAGGCCGCCGTGACCACCGCGGCCACCCGGACCGTGCCCCCGCGCGCGGGACGCTCCGCCACCAGGGTGCCGCCGCCGTGGGAGAAGCCCGAGTTGCGGGCGTCGCCCCGGGGAAGGAGGAATCCTCCCGAGAATTCGCAGTCGTTCTGCGTTCGGTAGAACGCGCCGACGTCCGCACGCCACTTGCCGAAGGCCGAACCGTGCACCCGTCCGGCGGCGAGCCCGCCCGACCCATTCGTGGATCCGCCGAGCCGAAGTGAGCCGCCGGGTTCCGGGTCGACGTCGCCGAGTCCGACGCTCAGGACCCCGCCGATCGCGCCGCTCCCGTAGGCGACGCCCGACGCCCCCCGCACGATGGAGAGACTTCGCAAGAGAAACGGATCGATGAAGCTGCCGGTCGGCCCGACGCCGCGATCCGATGAGAGGCGGACTCCCTCCAGGAGGATCAGGGACCGATCGCGTCCCCATCCACGGATGGTGGGTGCCGAGGTGTACGCGTCGCGGCCGACCGCGCCCATGCCGGGGAGCTGCTGGACGGCCGCGCTGAGCGAAGGGACCGAGCCGGCCGCGTCGGCCAATTCCTGCTCCTCGAGACGATCCACCCGAGCCGCCGAGCTCTCGAACGTTCGTTCGAGCCGCGTCGC
>JALGZO010000300.1 GCA_025774865.1 bacterium
TTCCGCCAAGCCGATTTCGCCGCGGTGCCCTACGTCGGCGCCGGTATCGCGCTCGCGTACTACAATTTCGATAGCGCCGCCGCGAAAGACTCGGCTACCGAGATCGGCGTGAATTTATTCGGCGGGCTCGAGTGGGAGCTCGGCGGCTACCGGTCCGCGTTCGCGGAGCTCCGAATCGGCCTGGGCGACATCCCGGACCTCAAGATCATGGGAGGCTTCGCGTTCCTCTAGGACGCTGCCGCGGTTCGTTCGCTTCTCACGGCGCGCACCGGATCGGTGAGGTATGAGCACGATCCTGAACTGTCGCCGGTACGCGTCGAGAAAGAAAGTCGGCACGTCACTTCGAAGTAACGCTAATCCCAACGAGCGTCGCAGCCGATCAGGCTAGCGTTGCCGGAACGGTCCTTCGCTGCATCCCGCCGGACCCCAAGCCTCGAAGTCTGCACCGGACAACAGGATCCCGCGAGTCGCGCTCGAACACCGGTCGATCGACATCCCGCGAAACATCGCTTGCCGGACCCGCACGGCGTTCCCGGAACGTCGACGGACCAGGGCACGGCGCCGGCCGGCTCCGACATTTGGTTCGAGCATCGTTCGACGCGGTCTCGCGGATCTTCGAAACCTCGAAGGCTCTCGGAGTCTTCGAGGTTTCTCTTTGGGGGGAAGCACTGGGCGCCTAGACGATGTCGGGACGCCGGGGCGTCTCCGGAGGTCGCCAGCCGGCCCGAGATCGACTAACATCGTCGTCCCCGGAATCCCACGGAGCGACGACCCATGGCTCGGCACGTACGTATCGACGATCTGTTCCGATTCATTCTGCCCGGCTCTCCCGCGCTGTCTCCCGACGGCGAGAGGATCGCGTTTTGCGTCAAGCGTGTGAACAAGAAGGAAAACCGATACGAGTCGCACCTGTGGCTCGTCCCGACGAAGGGAGGCCGGCCGCGGCAGCTCACGCGGGGGCTCGTCCTGGACACGTCGCCGGCGTGGAGCCCGAACGGCAAGACCCTGGCGTTCCTTTCGGATCGTAGTGAGGCACCCCAGGTCTGGACCCTGTCTCTCGAGGGTGGTGAACCACGGCGGCTGACTTCGTTCGGGGGCGGACCGATCGCGGAACTCTCATGGTCGCCGATCGGCCGGGAGGTCGTCTTCCAGCACTTTCCGGTGCCCAAGATCTCCGAGGACGAGCGGAAGAGGCGCGCGACGTTCAAGCACATCACGCGACTCTGGCACAAGGAGGACGGCTTCGGCTGGTACGCGGACGAGTGGTGGGGGGTGTTCCGAGCGAGCGTTCCGGCCGGGCGAACGAAACGGCTGACGGCCCGGGACCACCACGCGACGTCGCCCCGGTGGAACCCGAACGGCCAGCGAATCGCGTACGTATCGAGCGGCGGCGACCAGCTCGCGAATACGCCGGACCTCAGCACGATCTGCATGGTGAACCGCGGCGGCACCGGTCTCCGGAACATCACGCCGACGTCCGGGCAGCGGGACGCGCCGCGGTGGAGCGCGAATGGCAAGTATCTGTACTGGATCGGCTACGAGGGCAAGACCGGTGAATGGCTCGATCACGAGCACTCGGTCTGGCGAACGAGGGTGTCCGGCGGATCGCCGGTCGCGCTGAACCCGGGGCACGATCGGTGGGCGATGAACATGGTCGGCTCGGACGCGACGTCGTCGATGGCGACCATGATGGAGGTCTACCAGGACACGGGCGAGGAACGCGTCGTGTTCGGCTCGGACGAAGACGGTAGCTACCGCCTCTACTCCGTCGCGGGCGATGGCGGCGACATCCGTCCCGAGCTCGAAGGAAACGTGTCGGTGCTCGGACTCTCGGTCGGCAGCGGTGAGCGCCCGGCGGCCGCGGCCGTCATCGGAACGCCGCGCGACACCGGCGAAGTCTACCGGGTGCCGCTCGACGGAACCGGCGGCTTCGCTCCGCTCACGAACCTGACGAAACCGTTTTTCGCTCCGCTCCGCTGGCGCGAGCCGGAAGAGTTCCGCCTGAAGAACGGGAAGATCGATCTGCAGTGCTGGGTGCTGAAGCCTCCCCGCTTCAGCCGCAGCCGCAAATATCCCTGCCTCATCGAGGTCCACGGTGGCCCGATGACCCAGTACGGCGACGCGTGGTTCCACGAGATGCAGGTGCTCGCGGCGCAGGGGTGGGTGGTCGCGTATTGCAATCCGCGCGGCAGCTCCGGTCGCGGCAAGAAGTTCTGCAACGTCATCGAGGGCGACTGGGGCAACCGGGATTGGAGCGACGTGCAGGCGCTCACGAACCACATGGTGCGACGGCGGTACGTGGACTCGAAACGAATGGGGATGCTCGGCGGCAGCTACGGCGGATACATGACGACGTGGGCCGTCGCGCACACGAATCGTTTCCGGGCGGCCGTCACACAGCGCCAGGCCGGCGACTTCTGGGTCCACTGGGGCTCGAGCGACTACGGGCACATGCGAACGGGTTTCTTCGGTGGCAAGCACCCCTGGCAGGCGCCCGCCGCCTACCACCAGCAGTCTCCCAACTTTCACGTGAAGAACATCAAGACACCGCTGCTCATCATTCACTCCGAGGGCGACCTGCGCTGCCCCATCGCGGAGAGCGAAGCGCTCTTCACGGCGATGAAAGTGCTCGACCAGGCGCCTTGCGAGATGGTGCGTTTCGAAGGCGAGTTCCACGGATTGTCGCGGGGCGGGAAGCCGCTGAACCGGGAAGAGCGCCTCGAGAGGATCGTCGACTGGTTCGAGAGGTACCTCTAGTCGTGACGCCGCCGGACGGGAGCGGCCGCGCGACGTCATCCGAAAGAGGCACGGTCCCCCGGGAGTGGGTCCGGGATCTTCTGCAGCTCAAGCGGACGACTCGGGCGGGCTGGCTCCGAGTGGGCGTCGAGCGTCCGGAGTCGGTCGCCGACCACAGCTTCGCGATGGCGCTCTTGGCGTGGCGGATCGCGCGCGACGTCCCCGGTCTGGACGCGTCTCGCGTCGTGCTCCTGGCGTTGCTCCACGACTTCCACGAAGCGCGTCTCGGCGACATTCCCACGCCCACGAAGACCCACTTTCCCGAGGGCGCGATCGAAGAGGCCGAGCGCAGCATCGCGACCGAGCAGTGGCCGCCGGGCGATGCCGCCGCGGAGCTTCTCGAGGAGTTCACGAACGGCGACTCACCCGAGGCGGAGCTCGCGCGGGCGATCGATCATCTGGAGTTTCTGCTCCAGGCGTCGGCGTATTTGGAAGCGGGGAATCCTCAGGTCGAACGAATGCTACAACGGGCGAAGAACGGAGCCGCCTGGCGACACCCGGTGACGCGACCCTGGGCAGAAGAGATTCTTCGAGGGCCGCCCGCCGCGTGCTAGCGCCGGTTCCGGTACAGTCTCTCGTCGACCACGCCCGTCATCTTGTCGATGTCCATCGGCAGGTCGAGAAACGCCTTGATGCGCTCGGCCGTGTGCCGCGCGTCGTTCAGGGCGTCCTTGTACTTGATATCCATCACCTCGAACTGCGGGCCCATCTTCAGGAGACGACGCACCTGCGCGAGATGACCGGCGTAGATGTCCGTCATCCGATCGTCTTCAGTCTCGTCGACCTCGCCGCGCCGGTCGAGCATCTTGGCCTGAGACGCGAGAACCTCCTCGATGTTCCGGACCATGAACAGAATCCGGTAGTTGTTGTCCTCGGGGAGGTCCTTGAGGAGGAAGGAGATGATCTTGACCGCCTTGCCCCGGGCCTCCTTCAGCCACTCCTTCTCGTCCGATTTGTCGAGCTCCTTCACCTTCTCGAGCTCGAAGTAGCCCTTGGGGTTGTCCTCGTCGGCGGTGCGGATGCCGTCCATCAGGAGAGGCACGCCACCGGCCTCCAGCATCTTCATGCACATGGACGTGCCCGATCGGGGCAGGCCGGAGACCACGACGATCGGGGCGCCGTGTTTCAGCTTGCGCAGGGAACGCTGGAGGAAGCCGGCCATCTCTCTCGCCCCACTTTCGATGGGTTGCCCGCACGTGGTAGAATGCTGGCTTCCCCCGTCGAGCCACGAGCGAACTGGACGGTCCAGGGCGCGGCTCGCCTCGGTTTCGAAATCCAAGTGATTGGCAACCTGTCATTTATAGCATAATCGAAGCCTCGGCGGCCATGAGCCGATACGCAAGACAGCCGCGCAGAACGGCCCCCAGCGCACCACCCCGGCTCCCCGGCCAGCGACTCGGCGCCGCGTTCGGGCTCTGTCTCCTGGGACTCGTGGTCTGGCCGGTCGCGGCTCACGCGTACGTGGGACCTGGCGCCGGCTTCGCGCTTCTCTCGTCCTTCATGGTGGTGTTCATCACCGCCCTGATCGCGTTCGCGGCGCTGCTGGCCTGGCCGTTCCGGACGCTCTGGAAGGCGCTGCGCCACCGTCGCAAGGGGAAGCCGTTCGTCAAGCGGCTGATCGTGGTCGGGCTCGACGGTCAGGACCCGCGCCTCACCGACCGCTTCCTGGAAGAAGGCAAGCTCCCGAACTTCCGAAAGCTCGCGGACCGCGGCTGCTATACGAGGCTCGAGTCGACGTATCCGTCGGTGTCGCCCGTCGCGTGGTCGTCGTTCAGCACCGGGACTCATCCCGCGAAACACAACATCTTCGACTTCTTGGATCGGGACCTGCGGACATACCTGCCGGTGTTGTCGTCGGCGAAGATCGGGAAGATCGAGAAGTTCCTGAAGCTCGGCCCGTTCAAGATCCCGCTGCAAAAGCCGGAGCTCACGCTCCTCCGGAAATCGAAACCGTTCTGGACGATCCTGGGGGAGGCCAACATCTGGAGCACGGTGTTGCGCGTGCCCATCACGTTCCCCCCGGACAAGTTCTACGGCGCACAACTCGGCGCGATGTCGATCCCCGATCTGCTCGGCACCCAGGGTACGTTCCTGCTCTTCACGACTCGCGACGCGAGCGAGGGGTTCAAGGAAGGCGGCATGCGGGTGGCGCTCACGAACGGTACGCCCAACAACTACTCGGCGGCGGTGCCCGGCCCGAACAACATGTTCCGCGAGGGAGATCCGGAGCTCACGATTCCGATCCAGCTGGAGGTCGACCGAGAGTCGCGGCGGGTGCGAGTATCGCTCAATGGCGAAAATCACGACCTGTCCGAGCACGAGCTCTCCGATTGGATCCCGTTGAAGTACCACGCGGCTCCGGGCGTCAACGTGCAGGGGCTCTGTCGCATGATGGTGACGGAGCTCGACGAGCACGTGTCGATGTACGTCACGCCGATCTCGATCGACCCCGAGAAGCCGGCGATGCCCATCTCGCATCCGTCGTACTACTCCACGTACCTCGCCAAGAAAGTCGGGCCGTACTGCACGCTCGGCCTGGCGGAAGACACGTGGGCGCTCAACGAGAAGATCACGGACGACGCCGTCTTCTTGAAGCAAGCCTACGACATCGACGACGAGCGCAAGACGATGTTCTTCTCCGCCCTCGAAAGGCTCCAGCAGGGCACTCTCACGTGCGTGTTCGACGGCACCGATCGGATCCAGCACATGTTCTGGCGCTACCTGGAGGACGGCCATCCGGCGGCCCGCGGCCGAGAAGACGCCGAGCATCGGAACGCGATCGAAGAACTGTACAAGCGGAACGATGAGCTCGTCGGGCGGGTCATGGAGAAGCTTCGCGACGGCGACCTTCTCATGGTCCTCTCCGACCACGGGTTCACGTCGTTCCGTCGCGGCGTCAACTTGAACCGGTGGCTCCTCGACCACGGCTACCTCGCGCTGAAGGAAGGAACCGACGGCACGTCGGAGTGGCTCCGCGATGTCGACTGGTCGAAGACGAGGGCCTATTCGCTCGGCCTCACCGGCATGTTCCTGAATCTCCAGGGACGAGAGGGCGAGGGAATCGTGAAGCCGGGGAACGAAGCCCAAGCACTGAAGGCGGAGATCATCGAGAGACTCTCCGAACTCCGCGACGAGGAGAAGAGCGAAACCGGCATCAACGAGGCCTTCGAGACGGCAAAGCTCTACCAGGGACCGTACCTGGAGAACGCCCCCGATCTCCTCATCGGGTACAACCACGGCTACCGGGTGTCTTGGGACTGCGCGACCGGGGTGGTGGCCGGACCCGTCTTCGAGGACAACGCCAAGGCCTGGAGTGGCGACCACTGTGTGGATCCCCGCCTCGTCCCGGGCGTGTTCTTCTGCAATCGTGAGATCGACCGCGAGGATCCCGCTCTCATCGACATCGCGCCGACGGCGCTCCGGCTCTTCGGACTCGTCCCGCCGCCCCACATGGACGGCAAGCCGCTCTTCGACGACGAAACCTTGGCGTCGGTCGGTGGTTCGTAGTGTGGTCCCGGCGATGAGCGCAGGAGGTCCCCCGATGAAAGAGACACGCATCCTCGCCACCGCGGTGGTCTTGAGCGCGCTTCTCGCTCCGGTCGTCGTGGCCGACGTGGCCGAGGCGAAAGAGGAAAGGAAGGTCATCGTGCTCGGGTTCGACGGTCTCGACTATGAGCTCGTGCGGGATCTCATGGACGATGGTCGGCTTCCGAACTTCGCGCGGATGATCCAGCGCGGTACATTCGGGCCGCTCGGTACTTCGATCCCGCCGCAGAGCCCGGTTGCCTGGTCGAACTTCATCACGGGCATGGACGCCGGTGGGCACGGCATCTTCGACTTCATCCACCGCGACCCCAAGACCATGATTCCGTACCTCTCCACGAGTCGCCCGGCCGACGCGGACGCCGAGCCGATGAAGCTCGGGAAGTACCAGCTGCCGAAGGGCGGCGGCTTCGAGCTCCTTCGTCACGGCCGGGCGTTCTGGGAGGTGCTCGAGGAGAACGGAATCGAGACCACGGTGCTCCGGATGCCGGCGAATTTCCCGCCCTCGGGAACGGCGAGCCGCGAGCTCAGCGGGATGGGGACGCCCGACGTACTCGGTACGTACGGGACCTTCTCGTTCTGGACGACCGATCGGTCGCCATTCGCCGGACGTAACGTCTCGGGCGGCAAGGTCTACGGTGCCCGGGTGCGCAACAACGTCGTGAAGGCGTCGATCTACGGACCCACGAACCCGTACCTCGCCGAAGCCGAGAAGGTGAAAACGGACTTCGCCGTGCACCTCGATCCCGAAGAGCCGTTCGCGAAGCTCGTGATCGGCGCCGAGGAACGTATTCTGAAAGAGGGCGAATGGTCCGACTGGGTTCCGATCGAGTTCGAGCTGGCGCCGAACTGGGCGTTCAAGTTGCTCGATCCGCTCGGCATCCCCCAGACGCTTCCCGTGATGTGCCGGTTCTATCTGAAGCAGGTACGGCCGGAGTTCATGTTGTACGCGTCGCCGGCCAACATCGACCCGATGAATCCGGCGTTCCCCATCTCCACCCCGCCTTCGTACGCGGCCGAGCTCGCGAAAGGGGCCGGGCGCTTCTACACCCAGGGCATGATGGAAGAGACGAAAGGCCTCACGGAGGAAGTGCTGACGCAGGAGGAGTTCCTGACGCAGGCGAAGATCGCCGGCCAGGAGATCGTCGATCAGTACGCTTACGTGCTCCGCAACTTCGAGAAGGGTTTCCTCTTCTACTACTTCGGGAACCAGGACCAAACGGGTCACATGATCTGGAAGTCGATGGACCCCGAGCACCCGGCGTACCGCGACCAGGACGCGGCGTTCGCGAACGTCATTCCGAAGATATACGAGGAGCTCGACAAGATCGTGGGCCTGACGCTCGGGGCGATCGACGACGAGACCACGCTCATCGTGATGTCGGATCACGGCTTCGCGAGCTGGCGCCGCGCCATGAACCTCAATTCCTGGCTCCACCAGAACGGCTATCTCGCTCTCAAGAACCCGGACATCCGCGACGACCCGGGTCTATTCCTGAACGTCGACTGGACCCGGACGAAGGCTTACGGACTGGGGCTCAACGGTCTGTACCTGAACCTTCGCGGCCGGGAGCGCTGGGGCACCGTGAACGAGTCGGACGTGGAGACGCTTCTCGCCGAGATCGGCGACAAGCTCCTCGCGACCGTCGATCCGGCGACGAACCAGCGCGCCGTCACGAAGGTGTACCGGTCGGAGACCACATTCCGCCACCGGGATCACCTCGACATCGGCCCCGATCTCCTCGTCGGCTACGCCGAAGGAATGCGGTGCTCGAACCAGTCCGCGCTCGGCGAGGTTCCGCAGGAGGTCTTCACCGACAACGAGGACGAGTGGAGCGGCGACCATTGTATGGACCACGAGACGGTTCCCGGCGTTCTGTTGACGAACCGCCCGCTGCAGCGCCCGGCCCCCGCGCTCGAGAACCTTGCCGCGGCGGTGCTCGCCGAGTTCGGAATCCACGGTTTCGCGGGCGAGGTGAAGGACGAGAACCTGGAGGCGGTCGCCTCGCAGTAGGAAGAGATTTGCAGGGTCACGGAGGAAGAACATGTTCGGCTCGAACAAGGTCAAGCTCGACAAGGACGTCATGGCCAAGGTCCGGCGCTACGCGGCACTGGCCGGGTACTCCTCGCCCGAGGAGTTCGTGATGCACGCCCTCGAGAAAGAGATCGCGAAGCTGGAAGACGCGGACTCCGAAGAGGACATCAAAAAGCGGCTGAAGGGTCTCGGCTACATCTCGTAGCCGCACACACGGAGAATGCAGATCGTCAACGCCATCCTTCGTCCGATCTTCGACGGTCTTCTCATGCCGTTCAAGGGACTCCACCCGCTGGTCGGGCTGACCGTCGTGTCGTTGCTCACGTCCGTGATGATGCTCGTCATGTTCAAGCGCACCTCGAACCAGGACAAGATCGCTGCCGTGAAGGCGAAGATCACGGCGGGTCTGTTCGAGATCCGTCTCTTCAACGACGATCTTCGGGCGATCTTCCGGGCGCAGGGTGAGATCCTCCGGCACAACCTGTCCTACCTCGGTCTCTCGCTCGTCCCGTTGCTCTGGATGATCGTGCCGATCGTCCTGATCATCGCGCAGCTCCAGTTTCATTACGGGTACCGGGGTCTGGAACCGGGTGAAGCGGCGCTGCTGACGGTGGAGCTTCGGGAAGACTGGCCGGAGCGTCTCTCCGGCGGAGGGGTCGCCGGCAAGCCCGCGGTGGAGCTCAACGCTCCCGACGCTTTCCGTATCGACTCGCCGGCCGTTTGGTTGCCGTCTCTGGACGAGATCGTCTGGCGGATCACTCCCGAGAAGTACGGGGATTGGGAAGTCGGCGTGAAGCTCGGCGACGAGGAGTACTCGAAAGTGGTACGAGTCTCCGACGAGATCGTGCGCCGCTCGCCATCACGGCTCGCCCCCGCGTTGCTCGACCAGGTACTCTACCCGGCCGAGCCTTCTCTACCGAAGCACAGCCCGATCCGGTCGATCGCGATATCGTATCCCGAGACCGGATCCGCCGCCGGTTTGCCGACATGGCTCTGGATCTTCTTCCTGCTCTCCATCGTGTTCGCCTTCGCGCTCAAGGGCCGGTTCGGCGTGAAGATCTGACGAGGAGAGATCAAGTGTCGAACGATTCGCGGAACGCACCACCCACCCTGCCCGAGGGAGTGACAACCGTTCGGTCCGACAGTGGGTTGGAAATCGTCGAAGTCGTTGCGGGAGACGGTGCGACCGCCGAGCCCGGGAGCACGATTCGCGTTCGGTACCGTGCCTGGCTCGCCGAGGGCTCGCTCGTCGACGACACGGAACGACGCGGCGGGCCGGTCGAGCTGCACTTGGGTGAGGAACAGACCATTGCGGCTCTCGAAGAAGGCGTCGTGGGTATGCGGGTCGGCGGTCACCGTCGCCTCATTGCGCCCTCCGATCTCGCCTACGGGCCCACCGGTCACGGCGAC
>JALGZO010000301.1 GCA_025774865.1 bacterium
ACCGACGCCTACATGCTCGAGGTCGGCGGGGGCGTCCGCGTGTACTCCCGGCTGTCGCTTTTCTTCATCTCGGGCGGCGCGGGCTACGTGTACGCGGCGCTCGAAGGCGACGATGCCGTCGAACACGGTCTCGACCTGAACGCCGGAGCGGGTTTTGCGGTACCGGTCTATCTGTTCACGGCCGAGGCCCAGGCCCTCGCTCACCAGGTCGTCGTGGCCAGTGACGATTTCCAGTACCTGGAGGCGACGGTGTCCCTGGCCCTCCCGTTCTAGGGGGTGGTACATTCGCTGACCGCCGGCGAGGGTCGGCGGAACTTCCTCGTCGAGGTTCCCCGTTGTCGACTTCCGTCATCCAGATTCGCGGCGCTCGTCAGCACAATCTCCAGAACCTGGACCTGACGCTTCCCCGGAACGAGCTCATCGTCGTGACCGGTCTGTCGGGCTCCGGCAAGTCGTCGCTCGCGTTCGACACGATCTATGCGGAGGGACAGCGACGCTACGTGGAGAGCCTGTCGGCGTACGCCCGCCAGTTCCTCGGCCAGATGGACAAGCCGGACGTCGATTCCATCGAAGGGCTCTCGCCCGCGATCTCGATCGAGCAGAAGGGCGCCACGAGGAATCCGCGCTCCACGGTCGGAACCATCACCGAGATCTACGACTACTTGCGGCTCCTCTTCGCGAGGGTGGGCCGCCCGCATTGTCCGGAGTGCGGGCGACCGATCGTGAGCCAGACGATCGACCAGATGACCGACGCCGTCCTGGCCCTCGGCGAGCGGAAGAAGGTGCAGATCCTCGCTCCGCTCGTGCAGGAGCGCAAAGGGGAGCACGAAGGTGTTTTCCGGGCCGCCAGGAAGGACGGGTTCGTCCGCGTGCGGGTGAACGGCGCGGTCCACGATCTCGACCGGCCGCCTCGGCTCGAGAAGAAGCAAAAGCACACGGTCGAAGTCGTCGTGGACCGGGTCATCGTCAAAGCGAGCGCCAGGGCTCGGATCGCGGACTCGCTGCAGACCGCGGCTCGGCTGAGTGAGGGCACGGTCGTGCTCGACGTGGCCGGGAGAGACGACATCGTGCTCTCGGAGGCGTTCGCCTGCGTCGCCTGCGGGGTGAGTCTCGGCGAGATGACGCCCCGGATGTTCTCGTTCAACAGCCCGTTCGGCGCGTGCCCCGCGTGCAATGGTCTCGGCAGCCGGATGTCGGTGGATCCGGAGCTCATCGTCCCGGATCGGACACGCTCGATCGCCGGCGGAGCGATCCACCCCTGGCGCGACGCGAAATCCAGCTGGTACCGGACGATGCTTCGCTCGGTCGCGAAGAAGTTCAGGTTCTCGCTGGACACCCCGTGGCGGCAACTCCCGGCGCGCGCGCAGAAGGCCGTCCTGATGGGGTCGAAGGAGGAGATCGAGTTCCAGTGGGAGGGCACTCGTTCCTCGGGTAGCTACCGCGCCCCGTTCGACGGCGTCGTCGCTGCGCTCGAGCGCCGGTATCGACAGACCGACAACGATCGCACGCGGGCTCAGATCGAGCGGTACATGCGCCGGGTCGAGTGCCGTGAGTGCGAGGGCACCCGGCTGCGCCCGGAGGCGCGCGCCGTGCAGGTGGGCGGCCTCGGGATCTCGGAACTCACGAAGAAACAAGTGGATGGAACCCGCGACTTCCTGCGGCGCTTGAAGCTGCCGGCCCGCGAGCGGAAGATCGCGGGCCCGGTGCTGAAGGAGATCGGCGAGCGCCTGGAGTTCCTGACCAACGTGGGGGTGGGGTATCTTTCGCTCGATCGCAGCGGGAACTCGCTCTCGGGTGGCGAGGCCCAGCGGATCCGGCTCGCCACACAGCTCGGATCGAGCCTCGTCGGCGTCCTCTACATTCTCGACGAGCCGTCGATCGGATTGCACCAGCGCGACCACGGGCGGCTTCTCGAGAGCCTGGTCAGGCTCCGTGATCTCGGGAACACCGTGCTCGTGGTCGAGCACGATCGGGACACGATGCTGGCCGCCGATCACCTGCTCGACCTCGGACCGGGGGCCGGGCGCCACGGGGGATTCGTCGTGGCCCAGGGGACGCCTCGCGAGGTCATGCAGGTCGAGGATTCGCTGACGGGTCAATACCTGAGCGGAGCCCGCGCGATTCCCTTGCCGGCGCGAAGGCGCCCGTCAGAGCGTGGTCATCTGGAGGTGCGCGGAGCTTCCCAGAACAACCTGCGTGACCTGAACGTGCGATTCCCGATCGGGCAGTTCCTGTGCGTGACCGGCGTCTCGGGCTCGGGCAAGAGCACGCTCGTGAACGAGATCCTCGCGAAGGCGGCGGCCGAGAAGCTCCAGGGGGCGAGGGCGCTGCCGGGTCAGCACGAGGAGCTGCTCGGTCTGGACAAGATCGACAAGATCATCAACATCGACCAATCACCGATCGG
>JALGZO010000302.1 GCA_025774865.1 bacterium
GATTCGTCGGACCAGGGTCCCGATGTGCGTGAAGAAGTAGAAGAAGGTGATGACGGCGCAGGTTCGATGAATGATCCCTGCGATATGTACCCCTCCGTGCATCCGGATGAGGAACGCGGCCCAGGGCGCACCCGAAAAATGGAGCGGAAGTCCGGTCATCACCAGGCCGAAGAACGAGACGATCACCATCAGGTGAAGGGCTCGTTCGATCCGCGAGAAGCGCCACAGGTACGGGCGCTCTCCGCGATCCGATGAAGCGAGCCGCCCTCCGTTTTCCGTCAGCCGCGTCACCTCTTGTCTCCTTCCGCCCGCCCCCGCGCCCCTTCGACGACCCCGCGGGCGAGCCACAACACGGTGTGCGTGCCGAAGAATCCGAACACACCGATGAGAAGCGAGGACATCAGCGTCCACGGCCAGTAGAGCTTCGGGTAACGGTCGCGGTCATGGGGGTCACCGTGCGGGTGATACTGGACGAAACGGTCCGACGCTCCCTGGTGGCAGCGAGAGCACACCGCCAGGAGATTCGAAGCATGCACGGAAGAGCGCGGATCGTGCGCCGGGAGGTTTCCGTGGGCGGTGTGACAGTCGGCGCACTTCGCGGTCAACTCCCCGCCCAGCCGCGTCACCTTCCCGTGGTAGGTCTCGAAGTAAGTCTCGTACAACCGTTCGTGACACGCTCCGCACTCGTCCACCACCCCGGCGCGCCAGGCCTCGTCGACGGCCGCGACGCCGTGGGCCGCGTGACAATCCGTGCACACGGGGGCTCCGTGCCCCTCGACGTTCGTCGTCCCGGCCAACAGCGCCGTGCCGTGGGCGCCTTGCCGGTACGTCTCGACGACACCCAGGTGGCACGCGCCGCACGTGTCCGAGATCCGATCCCGGTGGATCGACGAGCTCGACGAGTCGGCGGGCAGGACGCGATGCGGACTGTGGCAGTCGCTGCAGGTGGCCGAGACCACGAGTCCTCGCTCGGAGACGGCGAGACCGTGCACCGTCTCGTGGTATCGCTCCACCGCGGATCGGGCCACGCTGTCGGCCGGATCGGTGAAGTACGCGGCCAGAATGTTCGAGTCCCCGTGACAGTCTCCGCAGAGGCCGGCTTCGTTGAGCGGATGGATCGGCGAAGCCCGGTCCTCGACCCCGACAATGTCGTGCGCCCCGTGGCACCGGACGCAGGTCGGGGAGTCGCCGTTCCCGGCGCTGACGGCGTGCGAGGAGGCGGCCCAATCCCTGCCCTCGTCCCCGTGACAGGACTGACAGGACGCGGTGCTCCGGCCGGGCTGGTGAGGGAACGCGTCGTCGTAACCGGTGTGGCACTCGCGACAGGTGAGCTCCCGATGACGGGAACTGCGCAGGACGGATTGCGGAACGTACAGCGCCGCGTCCTCCCCCGGCGCGTCGCGCTTGCCCACCAGAAACTCGCGGTCGCCGTGACATCGATCGCAATCCACGGTCGACGCCTGCGCTCGTACCGACGGGACGATGACCACGGGGACGAGACACGGGAGGGCGAGACGCCCGAGTCGATGCATCCAGTCGGAAGTGGCTTGGATCAGGGGATTCATGGCGCCCACGAGGGATAACACCGTCCCCATTGAGCGCCAAGAAAAGGACGCCGGCTCCGACGTTCCGGCCCAGCCGGTTCGAGCTCTCTCGAACCACCGCTCCCGATCAACGAAGCGGCCACGAGCGCCGAATGGGCGCGGTGGGTGGACCCGGCTCGGCCGAAGGCATACCGGTCCCTCCGGGATCCCCCATGTCGTCCGACCTCCATTCGCTTCTCGTAATCAGGATCGTGCCGCCCGGCCACACGCGTGGGCTCGACCGGGAGACCCGCTGGGAACTAGCGCGAGTTTCCGTCTGAACTCCGGAACTGGCCAGCACCCAAGATACGATTCCTGACCCTGGAGTCCAGTACTTGCGTGGGTCAAAAGACTCGAGAGCTCGGTGGGGGAAGCAGCTCGGCATGACGCTTCGCGATCCGGTCGAGTGACCGGTCGTGCGTGCCGAGCACTCGGAGTGTCAGAGCAGATCCTGTCCGGCTCATCGAATCGCGCGAAAGGGCCGGGGGCAGGACCGTGAAGCGCATCTCCCCGGCTACGCTCCCCGGATCCGAGGAATCTCCTCTGGTGCCCCCGGCCGATCTCGCGGGGCTCGAAAGGGCCTGGCCAACGCCCTCCCGCCCACGAAATCCGATCCGGTTTCCCCGGTGGTAGCGATTCGCCCCCGGCCTTCCGCGGACACGAGGCGCCGGAGAGAACCGGACCGGATCATCCTGACCGCGGTAGTCGAAGAAGCAATGTGCGGGCCGGATTCGATTCCCGACGGGCGCGAACGTGAAAGTGCTTTGGGCGCCGGGGCTTATCCGCTGCGACGGACGGCGCGGCCTGGGGCGCGCTCC
>JALGZO010000303.1 GCA_025774865.1 bacterium
CGGAGCGAAACGTCCCTCCTTCTTCACGGGGACGCTCAACAGCGACATCCAGCGCTGCCTCCTGTTTCTCGCTCGACGAGGGTATCCGTACGCGACCGCTGAGGCCGAGTTCGTTCCCAATGTCGACCGACAGAGGTTGGGGATTGTTCTTCACGTGGATCTCGGGCCGGAGGTGAAGGTCCAGTCGGTGAAGGTGACGGGGATTCCGTCCGCTCTCGAGGAGCAGCCCGGCGGCGCACTCTCCGTCCGGGAGGGCGACCGATTCGTGGACCAGCACGTCGCCGACACGGTCGCTTCGCTCCAGCGGCTGCTTCACGGTGCCGGCTACGCCCGGGCCCAGACCGTGCCCAAGGTGAAGTGGGACGACTCCACTCACGTCTCAGTGAATTTCCGGGTGACGCCGGGGGCTGCCTACGTGTTCGGCGACATCATCGTCACGGGAGCCGACGAAGATCTGGTGCCGCTCATCCAGAGGGTGGTTCCCACCCGCCGTGGGACGCCGTACTCCCCCACGGTTATCGAAGACGCCGAGAAGAACCTCCTCGTCCTCGGGTTGTTCCGACAGGTTCGGGTGGCGATCGAGGACGCAGCCCCCGACACCCTCGACGTGAAGGTCGAGGTCGTGATGCGCGAGACCAGAACGGTGGAGGCGGCGCTTCGCTACTGGACCGACGCCCAGTTCCAGGGCGGGGCTCGCTGGATGCACCGCAATCTGTTCCGAAGGGGTCGCGGCGCTGCCGTCACGGTGTTCTCCTCCAAGTTCGAGCAGCTCGCCAACTTCTCGGCGTGGTGGCCAGCCGTCGTGGGACCGCGAAGCCGAGCGGTCGGGACCATCGGCGTCGACAACGAGGTCGAGGACAGCTACGAAGCTCTCTCCTCCGGCGTCAGCATGTCGCTTCGCTACACCCCCTCCCTCCTGACCACCCTCCGCGTGGGGGTGAGCATCGAGGATGTCGAGGTCATCGAGAAATCGGATGATTTCGATTCGTTCGACGGCCAGGACGGGCTCCTGTCGGCGCTGCTCCTGAACGCCGAGACCATCGACACGGATGACCCGATCACGCCGACGCGCGGAACATCATCGCGGGTCTCGGTGGAGTGGGCGCCCAACGGCTCCATCTCCGAGCACCACTTCATCTCCGTTCTGGCTTCCGGGCAGGCTTACCTGCCGCTTCCGATCCGTTCGGTGCTGGCGCTGCGGCTCGCGGTCGGGCTCGCGGAGCCCACCGGTAGCACCCTCGAGCTGCTGCCGAACAAGCGGTTCTACTCGGGCGGCGCCAGCTCGATGCGTGGCTTCAATCGAAGAAAGCTCGGGCCCCTGGATTCCTCCGGAGCGGCCTTGGGCGGCGAGGCCAAGCTCGAATCGTCGGTCGAGTTGCGGTTCCCGCTCTTCTGGCGCTTCCGTGGAACGGGGTTCGTCGACGCCGGACAGGTGTGGCCCACCGTCGACTTGATGACCACGGCGAACATCGAAGTCGCGGTCGGGACGGGGGTCTGGCTGGAGACGATCGTCGGACCACTGCGCACGGATTTTGCCTACCGGCTCACGGATTTCCAACCGTCGGAGCCGCAATCGATCTGGCACTTCTCGATTGGACCGGCGTTTTGAGCGGCGGTCGGATTCTCGGGCGAGTGGCCCTCGGCCTCGCGGCGCTCCTGCTGGGGGTGGCGTTCCTGCTCCTGCTCGCGCCCGTGCGAAGCCGGCTGCTCGTGGTCGCGATCTCCGTGGCGAGCGCGGCGCTGCCCGGAGACATCGAGACCGATCGACTGGCCTGGCCGTCGCTTGGATCGATCGAGGTCACCGGGGTCCGCTGGACCGATGGGGAGTTTCTGTTCCGAGCTGATCGCGTCACGGTCTCTGTCGACGGATCGTCACTTCTGCATCGCGACGTCCGCGTGAACGAAGTCGGCTTCACCGGAGTGACGGCCGATCTTCCCGCGATCCGGTCGCGTCTCACGGGCCGCGACGACGTGTCGGCCGAAGATTCCGGCGAGGCAGACCGAAGCCCGATCGTGTTTCTCCGCGAAGGATCCTGGCCGGGTCTTCCGTCCCTCGCCGTGGAACAAGTGGCCGTCACGGCCGACTCGATCCGATGGTCGCCCGACGTCGTTCTCACCGACCTCGAGATCGCCGGAGCGCTGGACATCAGCTCGGGATCCCGGCCGGAGAACGCGGTGCGCGTCGATGGCCGCGGTCACGTGTCCCTCTCGCCCGACCTTTCGCTGTTCGTGTCGCTCGCCTCGGACACCTCCGGGGGCTTCACGATCGTCGTCAGCGAGAGCGAATCTCTCGTCCCCCCGGGCGATCCGGGCATCGAGTTGCACGCGCGACTCGATCGCGACGGGACCCTCGTGCGGTCCGTCGCGTTCGACGCGATCGCCCGGTCCCCCGCCGCCGC
>JALGZO010000304.1 GCA_025774865.1 bacterium
CAGGTACTCGCGACGTTCGCCAGGAACGCGGAGCTTATCGCATCCTTCTCCGTGAAGTCGGCGACCGTGATGAAGTCCTTGCGCTTCAGATCGTCGATCAGTGGGTGATCCGGATCGAATCCCCGTGGCGGCCGTTTCAGAGAGTCACCGGCGAGCTCCAGCTTCTCCCGAAACTTCTTCGCCCCGACGATTCGCTTCCACCGCTTCGAATCCTCGGCGATCGCTTCCCGGATCTTCCGTTGCGACTCCGTGTCCGGCCTCCAGATCCCGGCTCCCACGAAGACGCTGCCCGGCTCCAGGTGGAGATAGAACCCCGGCGCGTGCACATCGCTGGCCCGCACGTGGCGGAACTGCGCGGCCGCGTGCGTCTTGTACGGACTCTTGTCCTTGGAGAAACGGATGTCCCGGTGGATGCGGAACATGGAACGGCGAGGGTCGGCGCGAAAGTGCGGGCTGATGCGCTCCAGCGGCTTCGCGAAGTCGAGAATGAACTGCTGAAGCGGTTCCTTGACGTCTTTCTCGTAGCGGTCGCGATTCTCGTCGAACCACTTGCGGTCGTTGTTCCGCTTCAGGTCCTTCAAGAAGGTGAAGAGGCGCGGAGAGAGGTGGGTCATGCCGCGCTATGGACGACGAGGCGATCGAAGAGCCTCCTGGAGGCCACCGCGACGTCCGCCACCGCGTCGTCGAACGCTTCTTGATTCACCGCCGAGGGCTTTCGGTAGCCGCTCACCTTGCGGATGAACTGCAGCGCGGCGTCGTGCAGCTCGACGTCCGTCGGTGGACCCTCCGGTTTGCGCAGCTTCTTGATATTCCGACACATGAGACCTCACCTTTCGATCGAAGGCCGGCCGTTCACCACGGCAGATCCTCGAGGTCGACGTTGCCGCCGCTCAGGATCACTCCGACCCGCGACATTTCATCCAGTCCCAGAAACTCCTCCGTGAGGACCGCAGCGAGCGCGGTCGCCGAGCTCGGCTCGATCAGGAGCTTCGCTCTCTCCCACGCGAGCCGCATCGCCGCGACGATTTCTTCCTCCTCCACCGTCACGACACGCTCGACGAGATCGCGAACCACGGGCCATGTGAACTCGCCGAGGCTCGTGAGCAATCCGTCCGCGATCGTACGGGGTCCGGTCTGAAGGATCAACTCGCCGGCGGTCTTCGAGCGCGCGGCGTCGTCCGCTCCCTTGGGCTCCGCGGCGAAGATCCGCACGGAGGGCCTCACGCCGTGCGCGGTCAGGGCCGTCCCCGACACGAGACCACCGCCCCCCACGGGAGCGACGATCGCGTCGAGGTCGGGAACCTGCTCCAGCAGCTCCAGAGCCGCCGTCCCTTGCCCGGCGATGATGTCCGGGTGATCGTACGGCGGAACGAGCGTGGCTCCGGTGTCGGCAAGGACCTCCAGGACGGTGCTCTCGCGGGCGGCCAGCGTGGGCTCACACTCGATGATCCGGGCGCCGTAACCTTCGACCGCCCGGCGCTTCACTGACTTCGCGTTGCTCGGCATGACGACGTGGGCGTCCACCCCGCGGAGTTTCGCCGCGAGCGCGAGCGCCTGCGCGTGATTCCCCGAGCTGTGAGTCGCCACGCCGCGCGCGGCGGCCTCGTCGGAAAGGCGCATGACCGCGTTGCACGCACCCCGGAACTTGAATGCCCCGACCTTCTGATACTGCTCGCACTTGAAGACGACTTCCCGCCCCGCGCGGCGATCGATTGCGGCGCACGTCGCGATCGGCGTCCGGTGAGCGTAGGGCGCGATGCGCTCGGCGGCCTCCCGAATGTCGGTGAGGGTTGCCGCATACTCGGTCTTCGACTCCATCACACCTTCTTTCCCGGCACGACCTGGAGGGCGCCGCGATATTTAGAGATCTTCATCATGCTGCGTGGGTGACGAAGACCCGGTCGAATGCTCCGTCCGGAAACGACACACGAGCCGCGTCGCCTTCGACGAATCGAAGCCCCGGGCGGCACCGCTTCCGGGCACGTCGAAGCTGCCCCGGCGACAGGTCGACACCCACGACCTCGCCCCCCGTCCCCGCCCGAGCTCGGATCGCCGCACTGACGCCGCCAGTCCCGCAACACAGGTCGAGGATCCTCTCGTCTCGCCCGAACCACCTCCTTTCGGCGAGCATACCCGAAGTCGCGGTCGCTCGGGTCGCGTGGGCCTGCTAGGATCGTCGACACTCGTGGCACCGCTTTTGTCCCGGACCCGGAGCCGTCTATCGTGCGAAGAACAACGATCCTCTGGCTCTGCGCGGGTTCGATTCTGTCCGGCGGCCCCTCCCGGGCGGAGGCTCCGCCCGATGGACACGGTCAGCGCGACCATTCCGGGCATCACGATGCCACTGCTCATCACCGGTTCGAAGATGCGACCCAGTGGGCTGAGCGGTTCGAGGCGGCCGAGCGCGATGCCTGGCAGCTCCCCGACTCCGTCATCGCGACGCTGATCCACCGCGACGATCTCGTCGTGGCCGACGTCGGTTCGGCGACCGGATACTTCCCCGTGCGGTTCGCGCGCGCGACGCCGCGCGGGGCCGTGTTCGGCTCCGACGTCGAGCCCTCCATGGTCATGTACTTGAACGACCGCGCGAGGGTGGAGGGGCTGACGAACCTCTCGAGCGTGCTCGCCGCCCCGGATGACCCGCATCTTCCTCGACGCGTCGACCTCGTTTTTCTATGCAACACGGTTCACCACATCGACGATCGGATCGACTACTTCCAGAGGCTGCGCGAGCAGCTCCGGCCTGGCGGTCGGATCGCCATCGTCGACTTCCGTCTCGCGTCCGAGAAGGGGCCTCCGCACAAACTGGCGCCGAACATCGTAGAGGAAGAGTTCTTGGCCGCCGGCTACGAGCTGGCCGAGCGGCACGACTTCTTGCCCGAGCAGTACTTCCTGGTGTTCGCGTTGGCTACGGAACCGGAGTGAAAGAGCGCCGGGCCCGGCCAATGATCCCCGGCACCCATCTACCCATCAAAAGCCTCGGAGGATAATCGTGGGCGGATTCAAGACTGAGCAGAAGGTCGAGCTGAACGACGATCACGCCACATGGCTGGACGAGATGGCCTCGAAGTACCACTTGCCCGACCGAAACAAAGCGCTGCGCTGCGTTCTCGATCACGCGATGGGTGACGCCGACGCCGACACCATCTTCACCGAGTTTCGCTGCCGGCACTGCGGCTAGCGCTCAGTTTCCGCCGCCGCTCCCGAACCCCCGCCCGGGGGTCCACGGTACGCCGGCCGCGTCGAGCTGCCGCTCGAGGGCCGGCAGATCCGACTCCAGTAGCCGGGCGAGCTCCACCCCGAGCTGCTGGAGCTCTTCGCGGGCGATTGCGAAGTTTTCGCGATGCGTGGCGGTCGGGCCGTACGTCGAGAACAGGTTGCCCATGACCGCCACGTCGAGGCGCCGCTCGACCGAAACCGGGCCGGGATCGCGGGCCCACAAACGTTGCTCATCCCCGAGGAGCCGTTCCCGCAGATCTTTCAATCGCAGGTCCATCTCGCGCGCCGCGCCATCCAGGGCCGGATCGGCGGTGGATTGCATCAACGCGGCCTGAATGCCGGTGAGTCGCTCGGCCGTATCATCGAGAGCCGACTTCGCCGCGCCCACGTCGCGGCGGGCCGCGTCGAGTTCGCGCGTGAACGCGACGAGCTCTTCGTACGACGCGCCCGGCAACACTCCCTTCCGGAGCGGAACGACCTCGAATCTCTGGCGCTGACCGAGATCCGTCAGCTTCCCTTCGACCCGTTTCTCGAGGCCGACCGTGTAGGTGCCGGGCGCCACGAGGAGCCCCCTCGTCCACTCCTCCCATTCGTCCGACGCCTCCGGATCCCACGGTTGCGGCGACGGGTATCGAAGGTCCCACGCCACTCGATGGAATCCTGCGGTCACCGGACCGGTGATGCGCCGCACGATCTCGCCGGATTCGTCGCGCACGGTGAGGACGATCTCCGGTTCCTCCTCGCGCGCCTCGTGCCGCAGCTCGACCCAGCCGGGGTACGGCGTGTCGCCGCCGGCCTCTGCGATCTCCTTCTCCTTCTCGCGGCGCTCCTTCTTGCGCGTCCGGATCTCGTCGCGAAGGTAATACGTGAAGACGGCCCCGAAGGGAGGGTTCGGCGCCGTGAAAAACGCGTCGCCCTGGCTGGCGCTGCCCTTGTCCCCGAGCGGCCAGCGTTCGAGGTACCACCACGCGTCCCGAACCGGGAAGAGCTGGGCTTCCCCGGCGAGTGTCTCCTCGGAGAGGTTTCGAAGCGGCGTGTAATCGTCGAGCACCCAGAAGCCGCGGCCGAACGTCGCGCCGACGAGATCGTTCTCGCGCCGCTGGATCGCGAGGTCCCGGAACGGGATGTTCGGCACCTTGCCGCCGGTCAGCTTCACCCAGCGGCTGCCCCCGTCCACGGTGAAGAAGACGCCGAACTCCGTGCCGACGAACAGCAGCTCCGGATCCACGTGGTCCTGCACGAGCCGCCAAACGACGTGCCGCTCCGGCAGGTCACCGGCGATGCTCTTCCAGCTCTTGCCGCGGTTCGTCGTCTCGAACACGTACGGCGCGAAGTCACCATTCTTGTGGTGGTCGACGCAGACATAGGCGACATCCGCATCGTGGAGGTCCGCCTTGATGTCGTTCACGAAGAAGAGGCCCTCGACGCCGGGCAGCTGATCGATCATCCGCCAGCTCGAGCCGCCATCCTCGGTCACCTGAATCAGACCGTCGTCGGTGGCCGCGTACATGAGGCCTTCCACGACCGGCGACTCGGACAGCGACGTGATCGTCCCGTACTCCGACATGGCCAGGAAGTCCCAGATGGCGTCGAAGCTCTGAACCCGGCCCATCATCGGCAGCTCGAGACGATCCAGGTCCCTCGTGAGATCGCCGCTGACCGGACGCCACTGGTTTCCGCGATCGTCGCTCCGCCAGACGCGTTGACTCGCGAAATAGATGCGCGCCGGATCGTGCGGGCTGATCAGGATCGGAGAGTCCCAGTTGAACCGGTCCCAGGGCTCTCCCTTCGCAGGCTGGGGCTGGATGTAAGTGATCTCGCCGGTCCTGCGATCGTAGCGGCAGAGATTCCCGCGCTGCCACTCGCAGTAGACGATGTCGGGATTCGTCGGGTCGACGGCCGGCTGGTGCCCGTCGCCAAAGAGCGTGATGTGCCAGTCGCTGTTTCGGACGCCGTTGACGTTGTCGGTGCGGGACGGTCCGCCCTGCGTGTTGTTGTCCTGCGTTCCGCCGTAGAGATTGTAGAACGGCTCGTCGTAGTCGACCGCCACCTTGTAGAATTGCGTCACCGGCAAGTTGGCCACGAACTTCCAGTGCTCGCCGAGATCCCAACTCTCGTACAGGCCGCCGTCGCAACCGAGCAGGAGATAATCCGGGTCGTGCGCGACGAAGGCCAGCGCGTGGCTGTCGCTGTGCATGAACTCGTGCGGGACTTCCCGCAAGGTTTCGCCGCCGTCCTCGGTGACATGCATGCGGACGTCGGCCTGATAGACACGGTCGAACGCGTGCGGGCTCGCGAAGAGCTCCTGGTAGTAGTGCGGCCCGGTGCCGCCGGAAATGTAGTCGTTGCGCTTCTCCCAGCTCTCGCCGCCGTCGGACGAGCGGTAGAAGCCGCCCTTGCGGTGCGCGCGCTCGATCGTGGCGTAGACGACGTCCGGATCCTGGGGCGAGATGGCCAGGCCGATCTTGCCCATCTCCTCTTCTTCGTCTTTGTCCTTCTCCTCTTCGTCTTTCTCCGGCATGAGGCCGGTCTCGAGCTCTCGCCAGGTCGTGCCACCGTCCGTCGACTTGTGGATGCCGGACTCCGGTCCGCCGTTGACGAGAGCGGCCACGTTGCGGAACCGCTGGTGCGTCGCCGCGTAGAGGACTTCGGGATCACGAGGGTCCATCACGACCTCGTTCACGCCCGTGTACTCGCCACCGCCGAGGATCTTGTTCCAGGTGCCGCCGCCGTCCGTGGACTTGAAGAGTCCGCGGTCTCCGCCCGCCGACCACAGGGGACCCTGCGCCGCGACGTACACCACGTTCGAGTCGCGCGGATCCACGACGATGTTGCCGATGTGCTCCGATTGCCCCAGCCCGACGTTGCTCCAGGTCCGGCCGCCGTCCAGGCTCTTGTAGACGCCGTCGCCGTAGCCGACGTGCCGACCGCCGACGTTCTCCCCGGTTCCGATCCAGACGGTCTCCGGACGGTTCGGATCGAGGGTGACGCAGCCGATCGAGTAGGATCCTTGATCGTCGAAGATCGGTTCCCAGGTCGTGCCCGCGTTCGTGGTCTTCCACACGTTTCCGCTCCCGACCGCGACGTACCTCGTACTAGGACGGTCGGGATGGATGGCGATGTCGGCGATTCGGCCGGACATGAGGGCCGGCCCGATGCCGCGCAACTCGAGACCCTCGAACGTTTCGGCCTGGAATCGAGAGTCCCCGTTCGCGCGAACGGCAGTGGCGTCGGGTGAGTTGCCCAGAACGAGCAGCGTCACGGCGATTCGGATGGTCCTCATGCTCGACAGCCTCTCCTAAACGCCCCGGGCAAGCACCACATCGTCGATCCAGACGGTGCCTCCGCCCTCCACGACGACGTTGAGCTTGACGCGGTTCGGGTTCTCGCCCTCCTTCAGGAAGAAGGGGGTCTCCTGCGTCGTCCATTCGTTCGATCCCGTGAGCGGCGCATGCAACGCCCGCGAAAAGTACTCGCCCTTGCCCGGGAATTCGCACCACATTTCGAGATACGCTTGGCCCTGCACGTCCTCCGTGCGGATCTTCGCGCGGTACACTATCCGCGTATCTTCCACGTCAATGCCTTCGATCTCGTAGAGCCTGAACGTCGTGGTTTCCGTCGCGGTCAATCGGAGGGCGCCACCGTCGTCGGCCGTGATCTCCTCGTCGAACTCGACCCCCGACCGCGTGACGACGTCCTGCATCCCGTGAATCGGGTAACGGTGCACCACTTCCTCCCCGGCCGGCTTCCGAGAGCAGCCGAGTCCACCGACGAGCCCCAGCGCCACGATCGTCACGACAACGGTTCGCATCTTCCCCCTCCTCACGTGGATCCAGCCAGCTCCAGGAACTTCGTCGCGAGCGCGGGGCCCGCTCCTTCATCCTCGTGCTTGAAGAACACGAATGCATCGGACCAACCCTGTGTGCTCACCTGCTTCCCCCATTCCGCGAGCTCCGCGTCAGAGTACTCCGGACGTCGGAGCCGAAGATAGCCCCAGGAGGCCGTACTCACCAAAGGGGTGGAAGACTCTTCGCCCGTGTCCGCCACGCAGATCGCGCAGTTCCTTCTGCGCAGCGCGTCGAAGACTTCGTCATCGAACCAGCTCGCGTGTCGGAACTCGAACGCGGCGCGCGTCTCATCGGTCAGGTGCTCCAGGAAACCCTCGAGACGCTCGACGTCCTTCTTCATATAGGGTGGCAACTGGAAGAGGATGACTCCGAGCCGCTCACTCAGAGCCTTCGAGGTGCGAAGCAGATAGTCCGTCTCCTCTGCGGCTTCCTTCAACCGTTTCATGTGGGTGATGCGGCGCGACGCCTTCAGCGAGAATCGAAACGTGTCGGGCACCTGATCCGCCCACGCCTCGAGGACACTCGTCTTCGGCATGCGGTAGAACGTGTTGTTGATCTCGACGGCCGGGAGTCGCTCGCCGTAGTAGCGAAGCATGTCCTTCGCGGCAAGATCTTCAGGGTAAAAGCTCCCCTTCCACTCCTTGTAGCTGTAGCCGCTCGTCCCCACGCACAGATTCATGGCTCACCCCGACGGTTCGTCCGCGTCTGGTCCGCCTGACCCGCCGCGCGTCAGAACTGCCAGTTCACGATCGGCATGAACTTGAACTTCGCCTGCCCGGTCGCGAAGTTGAGGATGCCGATCTGCAGACCGTTGAGATCGCCCGTCACGTTGACCGCCCCGAGCTGCAGGCCGCGGGCCGATTCCGACTTGTTGACGAGTCCGAACTGGATACCCTCGAGGCTCCCACTCTCCGTGTAGAGTCCGCTCTGAAATCCGACGAACGCTCCCTTCGTGATGCTCACGAAGTGATCCTGCCAGCCGGTGAAGTCGCCCTCCACGTAGCCTACCCCACCCCACTGGACACCCGCCACTGAGCCCGAGGTTCGGCTGACGAGCCCGATGTCCACCCCCGTGAGGTCGACATTGTAACCGTAGAGAAGGCTCAGCCGGAGCCCTTTGACCGACGTGGTGTTTTCGAAGATCTGCACCGGATCGAAGAGCGAGAGCTGGACCTGCTTTTCCTCGGAGGCCTGCGCGGCTGAGGCAGCGATGAAGACGGCCGCCGCGGCGAAGACGATATTGCGCATCACGAACTCCTGGGGAAAGGGGGACGTCATGCTAGGTTGGGGCCGCGGCATTGTCAACGGACCCGCGGAACGTCGAAGTCGCGCAGGCGCGCCTGCGCTTCCGCATGGTCGGGTTCGAGTTCGAGCACCCGCTCCAGGAGGCCGCGCGCCACGGCGGTCCGGTCTTCCTCCGGCCGGGCGGCGTGCGTTTCGACGAGCACGCGGGCCGCGTCGAGTAAGACGTCCGGGAAGTCGTCGCGGACGCGGAGTGAGCGCCGAAACGACTCCACCGACTCTTCCGTTCTACCCAGGTCGAAGAGAGCTCGTCCCAGATCCGCGAGAACGTCCGCGTCCTCCGGACGGTCCTCCAGCGCGTCGCTCAACGCGGCCGCGGCGGAATCCGGGCGGCCGAGCCGCAGGAATGCGCGGCCACGGAGCGCCAGGAGATCCCCGTCTCCCGCCTTCAGCTCGAGCCCGAGGGCCGTGACCTCGACCGCGCGGCGATCGTCCCCCGCTTCGAGCGCCAACGCCGCATAGCCCACGTATGACTCCACGCGCGAAGGATCTTCCTGAAACGACCCCACCCACCACCGCGCCGCCTCTTCCAGCTCGCCACGCTCCTCGTAGACGAACGCCACGCGCTCCATCTCCTCGGCGAAGCCGCCGGGCTCCGACACGTCCTGGTGGACGATCATCGCCGCGGCTACGACGCCGGCGACCGCGATCGCTGCGGCCCGGCGCTGGTCGGAGCGAAGCCAGCCGACGATCCGGACGAGCGCGTACGCGGCGAATCCGATGAGAAACGGAACGACCGGCAAGCGGTAGCGGCTGCCCACGACCGTGAGAACGACCGCGAGGCCCTGCGGCACCGCGAACGCGTACAGGAGCCACGGTCGCCGGGGCCCGATCACCCCGAGGACGAGCCCGACGATCGCTAGCGGCCCGACCCAGCCGAAGTCCGGCAGCCACGGCGCGCTCTGGAGCGGCGCGAATCGATCGAAGAAGTACGGCGACATGATCACTCGCAGCTCGCGCTCGTGAAAGAACAAGAACAGCTTGCGGAACTGGAGAGCCGCGAACGCCACCGGATCGTCACGAAGAAATTCGAGCACGCGATCGCGGAAGTAGGCTTCGTGCTCCGGCAGCGTCTTCGCGCCACCCTCCCGCTCCGGCTCGAAGCTCAGACGATCCCAATCCCGCCCGGGGCGAATTGTGTGGTAGCCAGCTGCTTCGGGGCGGTTGCCCAGATAGAGGTTGATCGCCATGTGGTGCCGCAGCGCGAACATCCCGCTGAGCTGATGGTTGCGCACGAGAACGGGAGTCGCCACCACGGCGACCGCCGCGAGCAGCGGCCACGTCCGGACCAGGCGGGAGGGCCACCGGCCGCGTTCCGTCGCGGCTACGAACCACAGGAGAAAGGGCAATGAGAAGAGCGCATTCGGTCGGGTGAT
>JALGZO010000305.1 GCA_025774865.1 bacterium
GTATCCGCGGAGGTTCGCCTTGTACGCGTTCGTGAGCTGCTCCATCACCACCACGAGGCCGACGAGCGGGACGCCCCACCGATCGACGGGATGAATCGAATCCCACTCGAAGGCTACGTATCCGAGGATTCCGAGAAAGAGGATGACCGCGCTGAGCAGGACGCCGCCCACTCCCGATCGCCGGGCGTCCAGGGCCGACAAATCGTCGCCGCGTCCGATCACGTGCCCCAGGTACTTGCTCAGACCCGGCAGTAGTCCCGCGTGCGAGTGCAGGCCGTATTCGAACAGGAGGACGAAGTGCTGCCACATGCCGGTGCCGACCGGCCCGAGGATCCTCGCGACGAGGAATCCCTTGATGATGTAGGTGAACCGGAGCGTGTACTGGCTGGACGCGAAGCCGGCGATGTCGAAGAGGATCCTGCGACGGCTGTCAGCCGCACCGCTCTCGGTTTCGGACGTCATGAGGCTCCCGAGGTCGGCTCCCCTACTCGAGCTCGATCTCGCGCAAGTCGACGCCGAGCCGTTCGGCGGACATTTTCGGCGGGTCGCGAGAGAGAAGCATAGAGACAACGAAGAGGGCGCGCAAGGGGCGAGCGCCTAGCGGCGGAGGACGACCTTCTTCGTCCGGACCTCGCCGCGCGTCGTGATCCGTACGAAGTACACGCCGGGCCCGACGCGTTCTCCGAACGTGTCGCGGGCGTCCCAGCTGACGCGTTTCGGACCGGCGGCGTGCTGGCCGTCCACGAGGCGGCGGACGAGACGGCCCTGCGCGTTGTAGAGCGCGACCGAGACGTGCGCGGCCTCGGGGAGCACGTACTCGATGGTCGTGGTGGCGCGGAAAGGATTGGGATACAGGCGGGTGAACTCGAATGTCGCTGGCTCGATCCGCACGGGATTGGTCGTGCCGGTCACGGCGGCGGGGTCGTCGTCGATCGATGCGTCGTCCGGCGCCCGGAGCGCGAGAGCGGCCGGGGCGCCCGGCTTGATCTCGAGTCCGACCACCGTCCAGTCCGTGCTGCCACTGAGAGATCCGGCGAGGGGTACGATCGATGGGGAGACGATCGTCTGGTCCATGACGGCGATTGACACAGTGTTGCCGCCGTCGGGGATCGAGTGCTCGATCCGCTCGACGAAGCCCGGTCCGGGCGTGTGCGCCTTGGTCCGCATGGTCGCCGCTCCGAAGACAACCGCACCGTCGACCGTCGTCGTGAAGTCGAACGAGTACGCCGCGTTGTCCAGCCCGCCGCTGCACGTTCCGTTCTCGCCGAGCGTGTTGCCGGACAGGACCGCCCCGATGGGATCGGAACTCAGAACGCCGGAGTAACGGCTGACCGTGATGACCGCGTTGCTGGGGGCGGACTCCAGAGTCGCGGTCACGACCCCGTCGCCGCTCGGGGTACCGATTGCGCTCCAGACGTTGAGACCGGTCTGTCCGCGGCCCGAGCACTGATCCGTCACCGGCGTCCACGTCAATCCGAGCCCGGTGACATTGGTGACCAGGCGGTACGACTTGGTCGCCACGGCCGCGACATAAAGGTGGCCGGTCGCGCCCGTGATCGGTCCGGTCGTCGCCACCGACGATGAGCCGGACGAGCCTCCGGTGACGACCTGCTCGAAGACGACTACGCCCCCACCGACGGGTGCGTCGATGCCGGTGCCGGCGAGGGTGGCGTCCACGACGGGATCGTCGGGATCGTCGCTCGTGATGCGGAGCATGGCGCTCTTCGGGCCGATCGTCGTCGGGGCGAATCTCACGTTGATCGCGGCCGAGTCGCCCGGAGTGATCGTCGCGGGGCCGCCGCCGGAGATGATCGCGAACTCGCTCGAGTCCGTCCCGACGATCATCGTGCCGGTCAGCGAGAGATCCAGGTCCCCGAGATTGTGCACCTGGAACGCATGCGTGGCCTGGCCGGAGTCCGCGACGACGTCACCGAAGTCGTACGAAGCCGGAGCGACCGCGATCTGGGGTGCCGGGGGCGGCGCGCCGGTGCCGTCGAGCGACACGCTCACGACAGCCTCGTCCGGGTCGTCGCTCGCCACTTCGAGGTTCGCGCTCTTGGCGCCGATGGTCGAGGGCTGGAACGCGACCTCCACCAGGGCCGAGTCGCCGGGCGCGACCGTGGCCGCCCCGCTCCCGGAGAGGATCACGAACTCGCCCGCGTCCGGGCCGGTGAGCGTACTGCCCGTCACGCTGAGGTCGGCGCTGCCCTGGTTCAGAATCGCGAAGGTCCGACTGGAGCTCGCCGTGACCGGTACCGCGCCGTAGTCGTGAGCCGACGGACTCATCGCCACGTCCGGGGTCGGCGCCGCCACGCCCGTACCGGTCAGGGCCACGTCGAGGGGGTCTTCATCCGGGTCGTTGCTCGCGATCCGGAGTGCCGCGGTCTTCGCCCCGACGGACGAAGGCGCGAAGCGGACCTCGACCGTCGTCGAATCACCGGGCGTGATCGTCGCGGCGCCGCCTCCGGCGACGATCGCGAATTCGCCGGCGTCCGCCCCCACGATCGATGTCCCGGTCACGTCCAGCGTCTGGTTCCCCGTGTTCCGGATCGTGAACGGACTCGTCGCGCTGCCCGAGCCGGCGACCAGGCTTCCGAAGTCGTGCGCCGACGGCGCCACCGCGATGTCCGGAGCGTTCGCGGGGGCCCCGGGCCGGATCTCCAGCGCGATGGCGCCCCAGTCCGTGGACCGGTTGAACGAGCCATCCACGACCGTGGCGCCGGCCGTCGGCTCGAGGCGGTCTTGCACCGCGATCCCGCTTGCCCCGCCTCCCGTGCCCTGGACGAAGTCGGCCCGTTCGGTGAGCCCGGCGCCCGGCGTGTGGGTTCTGGCGCGCATCGAGACGGCGCTGTACGCCCAGGCTCCGGGCGTGCCCGTCGTGAGGTTGAGCGAGTACGCCGCGGTGTCGGCGCCGCCTTCGCAGAGTCCGTCGACGCCGTTCGTGTTCACGGAGACGATGTCCCCCACTGGACTCGCGGCATCGACGCCGGAGTAGCGCGTCACGACGATGGTCGCGTTTTCCGGAGCGTCCGCGAACGTGGCGGTCACCGCGCCGCCCCCGGAGGCTCCCCGGGCCATCCACACTTCGATCCCCGTTTGGTGGCGTCCCGCGCACTGCGCGTCGAGACGGGTCCAGGCGAGTCCGAGCCCGTCGACCGCGGTCACGGCCTGGAGCGATTTCATCGAGACCGCCGCGAGGTAGAGATCGTCCGGGGCTGGGGCCAGGCTCGCCGAGCTGACCACGAAGCTGGCGGTCGAGCCGCCCGTCTGCGTTTCTTCGAGTGCGATGTTGGCCGGCGCCGAGGCTCCCGTGCCCGACAGGGCGACGTTCACGACGCCCTCGTCCGCGTCGTCGCTCGTGATCGCCAGCGCGGCGGCCTTCGAACCGAGCGACGCCGGCCGGAAGCTCACGACGACGTCACGCGTTCCACCGGGGATGAGTGTGAACGCGCCGCCACCCGAGTCGATGGAGAACTCCGACGCGTGCGAGCCGGCGAGGTCCACCGAGCCGACCTGAAGATCGGCATCCCCGTCGTTACGCACCTCGAAGGCCTGTGGGGCGACGCCACCCGGCGAAACCGCACCGTAGTCGTGCGCCAGCGGCGTGACCGTGATGTCGGGCGCGGTCGGCAACACGCCCGTCCCAGTGAGATCCGCGTCGATCGTGCCTTCGTCGGGGTCGTCGCTCACGACGCGCAGAGCTGCAGTCTTCGCCCCGAGCGAGGACGGCTGGAAGCTCACCTCGACGGAAAGCGTGTCTCCGGGGGTCAACGTGGCCGATCCCCCGCCGGCAACGATGCCGAACTCGGCCGCATCCACCCCGACGAGAGTCGTCGCGGTGACCGCGAGATCACTGCTGCCCTCGTTGACGACGTCGAAAACGACGGATGACGAGTCCCCGAGCAAAAGTCCTCCGAAGTCGTGCGAGGTCGGCGTCACCGCGATGTCCGGGCCGAAGCCGAGACCCGACAGCGTCACGTCGAACGGATTCTCGTCCGGATCGTCGTTTCCGAAGCGAAGAACCGCATCCTTCGGCCCGGGCGACAGGGGCGCGAACGTGACCTCGACGGTCGACGAGTCCCCGGCGGCCAGGACGAACGGGCCGCCGCCTGCGGTGATTGCAAAGTCGGCCGGGTCGACGCCTTCGAGAGTCGTGGCCGTCACCTGGAGGTCCGACGTCCCTGCGTTTCGGACCACCGACGATCGCACGACCGGAACCCCGACCGGAGTGCCGCCGAAATCGTGCGAAGCGGGATCCACGCTGATGTCGGGTGCGAGGCCGTTGCCCGCGAGGTCGACGTCGACCGTGCCCTTGTCGGGGTCGTCGCTCTCGATCCGGAGCGTCGCGGTCTTCGCGCCCGCCACCGTCGGTGCGAACGTGACTTCCACGAAGTGCGAGTCACCCGGGGCGACAGCGAAGGGCGCGGCCCCGGACGTGACGGCGAAGTCTCCCGCGTTCGGGCCGGTCAGCGTCGTCGCACCGACGGACAGCAAGGAGGTGCCCTCGTTGACGACCCGGATGGCGCTCGGCACCGAAGCCCCCGAGACGACGTCTCCCCAGTCCTGGCTCGTCGGAGCCACGGCGATGTCGGGCTCCACACCCTGACCGATGAGCGCCACGCTCAGCGAGCTCTCGTCCGCGTCGTCGCTTTCGATCCGCAGGCTGGCGCTCTTCGGGCCGAGCGACGCCGGCGTGAACTCGACATCGACCGTCGCGGAGTCGCCGGAAGCGACGGTCGTCGCGCCGCCGCCGCTCGCGATCGCGAACTCCGCGGCGTCGGTTCCCTCGAGAGTCATCGATGTGATCTGGAGGTCCGCGGTGCCCTCGTTTCCGATCACGAACGTCTGGTTCGCGCTCGTGGTCCGCGGTACGTCGCCGTAGTCGTGGCTCGCCGGGCTGACTGAGATCTCGGGCGCAACGCCGAGTCCCGCGAGCGTCACGTCGAACGGGTTGTGCGCTGCGTCGTTGCTCGACAACCGAAGGGTTGCGCTCTTCGGGCCCACGGTCGCCGGGGCGAAGGTCACTTCGATCGAGTGCGTCGCCGCGGGGGCCAGCGTGAACGGAGCGCCGCCGGTCGAGATCGCGAACACCGCCGCGTCCGGGCCTTCCAGGTTCGCCGCCGTGACCTGAAGGTCCGCGTCGCCGTCGTTACGGATCACGAACGTCTGCGACGGACCTCCTCCGCCCACTCCGACGGCTCCGAAGTCGTGCGACGCGGGCGACGCCGCGATGACCGGGCCGCCCCCGCCGGCCCCGGCGCGGATCTCGAGCCCGACCACGGCCCAGTCCACCTTCTTGTTGAAGGCACCGTCCACGGTCACCGCGCCCGCCGTCGCGACCAAGCGGTCCTGGACGGCGATTCCGGCGGCCTGGCCGCCGGTGCCCTGGACGAAGTCGGCGCGCTCCGTGAACAGCACCCCCGGGGTGTGCGTGCGCACTCGCATGGAGGCGGCGTTGTACACCCAGGCCTGGGCGCCTCCCGTCGTGAGGTTGAACGAGTACGGAACGCCGTCGATGCCGCCGCTGCACACGCCCTCCTCACCATTCGTGTTGCCGGACACGAGGCTGCCGATCGGGTTCGCCGGATCCGCGCCGGCGTAACGCGTGACGTGGATCGTCGCGTTGCTGGGAGAGCTCGCGAACGTCGCCGTGACGGCGCCGGCGGACCCCGGTCCCATGGCCGCCCAGACTTCCACCCCGGTCTGGCTGCGTCCTGCGCACTGCGCATCGATCCGCGCCCAGGTGAGCCCCAAGCCGGTCACGTCGACGACGTTCCGGAGAGGCTTCATCGCCACCGCGGCGAGATAGAGGTCAGGGCCGCCCGCCCCCACGGTCGGGGACGTCACGACGTTTGACGACGACGAGCCGCCGCCGTGCCCTTCGACGAACGCGATGTCGCCGCCGGCCGGCGCTTCCACGCCTTCGCCGCTGAGGGCGATGACCGAGATGCCTTCGTCCTCGTCGTCGCTCGTGACGGTGATGGCTGCGCTCTTCGGTCCCAGTGCGGAGGGCTGGAAGCTCACGGAAAGCGAGTGCGACGCACCGGGAGCGACCGCGAACGTCCCTGCTCCCGAGTCGATCGAGAAGTCCGACGCGTCGACGCCGCCGAGCGTGACCGACGCGACGTTCAGGTCGGCATCGCCGTCATTGCGAATGACGAGCGGCGTCGGGAGGCTCGAGCCCAGATACACGCTGCCGTAGTCGTGCGAGCCCGGCACGAGAGTGATCTCCGGCGCGGTGGCGGGGAGGCCGTTTCCGTCCAGCGCCACGTCCACTGGGCTCTCATCGGGATCGTCACTCGTGAGACGAAGACTGGCCGTGCGCGATCCCGGCGCGAGCGGGCTGAAGCTCACCTCGACGGCGACGGAGTCACCCGGCGGGACGGTCGAAGCGCCGCCACCGGTGACGACGGACCAGTCGCCCGCATCGGGGCCGAGGAGACCGGGCGTCACGTGCAGGTCCGACGTTCCCTGGTTGCGCGCGACGAAGAACGCGGACGAGTCCCTCCCGACGCGGAGATCACCCCAGTCGTATGACGTGGGGCTCACGTCGATGTCGGGCTCTACCCCGTGCCCCGCCAAGGGAACGTCCAGCACCGGCTCGTCCGGATCGTCGGTCGCGAAGCGGAGAGTCGCGCTCTTAGCACCCAGCGACGACGGTTGGAAGCTCACTTCGACCGTGAGCGATTCCGCCGGCGCGAGAGTGAACGGCGTTCCTCCGGTGACGAAGGCGAAGTCGGAAGCGTCCACGCCCTCGAGCGTCGTCGCGGTCGCGGTCAGCTCGTGGGTGCCTTCGTTCACGACCGCGAACGTCCGGAAGACCGTATCGCTGCGAAGCGCCGGACCGAAGTCGGCTGACGCCGGGTCGACCGCGATGTCGGGCTCCACTCCGGTCCCCGCGAGCGGCACGTCGAGGGTGGGCTCGTCGGGATCGTCGGTCGCGAAGCGCAAGGCCGCGTCGCGCGCTCCCAGCGCGGAAGGCTGGAAGCTCACCTCGACGGACAGCGATTCACCCGGGGCGAGCAGGAACGCTCCCCCGCCCGCGATGATCGCGAAGTCCGCGGCGTGGTCGCCTTCGATCGAGGAGCCGCTCCCGTTGAGGTCCGCCGTGCCCGCGTTGGTCACCAAGACGGTGCGACTTTCGGACTCGGTCAGACGAAGCCCGCCCCAGGCGAGCGCGGCGGGTTCCACCGCGATGTTCGAGGTCGTTCCCTGCCCGGCGAGGGTCACGTCGACCACGGGCGCATCGACGTCGTCGCTCGCGATGCTCAGGGTCGCCGACTTCGCGCCCTCCGACGCCGGAACGAAACTCACTTCGACCGACGCCGAATCTCCGGGTGCGAGCGTGAGCGGGGCGCCGCCCGCGAGGATGGTGAACTCTCCCGCGTCCGCCCCCGTCAGCGTCGTCGCGCTCACGTTGAGGATGGACGTACCGACGTTGCGCACTTCGAAGAACGCGGGCGCGGACGTGCTCACCCGGATCGCCCCCCAGTCGTGCGTGATCGGATCCACCGCGATGTCGGGAGAGACCGCCGTCGCGGCCAGAGCGACGTCCAGCGGGGACTCGTCCGGGTCGTTGCTCGTGAACCGCAAGCTTGCCGTCTTCCCACCGGCCGCCACCGGGGCGCAGCTCACCTCGACCACGAGCGAGTCGCCTGCGGCCAGTGTGAACGGGGCGCTGCCCGCGACCACCTCGAACTCGGCCGCATCCGGCCCCTCGATCGGCGTGCCGGTGACGGAGAGGTCCGAGGTGCCCTCGTTCACGACCGTGAACGACCTCGTCGCGGAGGTCCCGACGAGGAGCTCGCCCCAATCGTGGGCGAGTGGCGTGACCGCGATGTCAGCCAGAATGCCCCCGCCGGTGCGCGGGACGTCGAGCGGGTTCTCATCCGGATCGTCGCTCGGGATCCGAAGCGTCGCGGTCTTCGCGCCGACCGTGACCGGACTGAAGCTCACCTCGACCGTCGCGGAGTCTCCCGGTGCGAGCGTGAACGGCCCGGTGCCGACGACGATCGAGAACTCGGTCGCATCAGTCCCGACGACGCTCGCCGCCGTCGTACTCAGATCGGCGGAACCTTCGTTCACCACGTGGAAGGTCTGCGTGACGGTGTTCGTCGGGATTACCCCGCCGAAGTCGTGGCTCGTCGGATCAATCGCGATGTCCGGCACGACTCCGGTCCCCGAGAGCAGCGCGTCGAGGGTAGCCTCATCCGGATCGTCGCTCGCGACCCGCAAGGCCGCCGTCTTGGCGCTCGGGGAGACGGGCGCGAAGCTCACCTCGACCGAATGCGAGTCTCCGGGGGCCAGGGTGAACGGTGCCGCCCCCAGAACGATGCCGAACTCGGCCGCGTCCGCTCCCTCGAGGGTCGTGGCCGTGACGTTCAATGCGGCCGTGCCCTCGTTCCGCACCGTGAACGAACGTGACGAGCTCGCGCTCACGAGGACCGCGCCGTAGTCGTGAGCGGTCGGGTCCAGGGCGACATCCGGCACGATGCCCGTGCCGGACAGATCCACGTCGACGACCGGCTCATCGAGGTCGTCGGTCTCGATGCGAAGGGTTGCGGCTCTCGCTCCCGGCGATGCGGGAGCGAAGGTGACTTCGACCGAAGTCGAATCGCCGGGCGAGAGCGTGTAGGGAGCGCCACCCGATGTAACCGTGAAATCCGCGGCATCCGCGCCCAGGATGGTCGTTCCCGTCACGTGGAGATCCGACGTTCCGTCGTTGTGAATGTCGAGGGACTGTGGAACGGCCTGGCCGACGAGAACATCGCCCCACTCGAGGCTCTGTCCGGCTCGAATCTCGGGGGCGACGGCCCGACCGGCCAGGGGCACGTCGAGCGGGCTCTCGTCCCGATCGTCGCTCGTGAAGCGGAGCGCCGCACTCTTCGGACCGAGCGTCGCGGGATCGAAGCTCACTTCCACCGCCGCCGAGTCACCCGGCGCGAGCGTGAAGGGCCCCCCTCCCGTTACGATCGTGAGCTCAGCCGCATCCGGACCCTCGAGGGTTGTCGCGGTGACCGACAGGTCCAGCGTACCTTCGTTCAGCACCGTGAACACGTGGACCACGCTCGAGCTCAGGATGACGTCGCCCCAGTCGTGGGCGGCGGGCACGACGGCGATGTCCGGCTCCACACCACGGCCGGTGAGCGCCACGTCCACGATGCCCTCGTCCACGTCGTCGCTCGAGATCCGGAGCGTCGCGGTCTTCGTGCCGAGGGTGGCCGGCGTGAAGCTCACCTGGATCATGGCGGAGTCGCCCGGCGTGAGCGTGAACGGTCCAGCGCCGGCGACGATCGCGAACTCGGCCGCGTCCGGACCGCCGAGCGTGGTCGACGCCACATCGAGATCCGAGGTGCCTTCGTTGACGACGGTGAACACCTGTGACGCGGAGTCCGCCACTCCACCGTAGTCGTGCGAGATCGGGCTGACGGCGATCTCGGGCGCGATACCGAGCCCGGCGAGCGAAACGTCCAGGCTGGTCTCGTCGAAGTCGTCGCTCGCGATCGTGAGCGTCGCCGACTTCGGGCCGGCCACCGCAGGCGCGAAGGTCACGTCCACGGTGTGCGAGTCACCCGGAGCCACGGTGAATGGCCCAGCGCCCGACAGGATGCCGAACTCCGCGGCATCCGGTCCCGCGATGGTCGTGGCCGAGACGCTGAGCGTCGTCGTTCCCTCGTTCCGGACGACGAACCCCTGCGAGGAGCTCGCCGTCACGAGCACGCTCC
>JALGZO010000306.1 GCA_025774865.1 bacterium
GGCGACTGGGCCGGGGTGAATCCGACCCAGCCCGAGGGCGACGTGCTGTTCGTCGCGGCGGCGCTCGGGCGGCCCGGCGCGGATACGCTGCGAGCGATCAGCGAGCTCCAGGCGGGCGAGGCGATCGTCGCGGGGGATCGACTTCTCGCCGCGAGGGGCGACGGCGAACCGGGGGCGAGGCTCGTCGGGGCTCTGCGCGAAATCGCGGGCCGGGGGCCGTTTCCGGAATCGAGCTCGGCCGACTGGCCCCGGCTGCTCCCGGGGATGAACCTCTCGGTCGAGGACGGCGGCGAGCCCCGTGTGCCTTCCACGCTGGTCGATCTCATGGCGGGCTCGGGCGAAGCGGCTGCGGCCGATTTCGAGGCGGTGGCCGACGAGCTGCCATCTCCGGATCCCGGAGCGTTTCCTGCGGTCCATCTGCTGGAGCGGAGCCGGATCCGGCTCGGCGCCGATGTCCGGCTCGATCCCGGCGTCGTTCTCGACGCTCGCGACGGCCCCATTCTCCTCGGCCCCGGGACGCGGGTCATGGCGAACTCGGTGCTGCAAGGACCGGTGACGACGGACCGCGATTGCCTCTTCAAACCGGTCACACGCGCGATGGACGGGGTCTGCCTCGGCCCCGTTTGCCGCGTCGGAGGCGAGATCGACGCGACGGTCGTCCTGGGCTTCACGAACAAGCAGCACGACGGATTTCTCGGTCACTCCTACCTCGGATGCTGGGTGAACCTCGGGGCGGCCACGGACACGAGCGATCTCAAGAACGACTACGGATTCGTGAAGATCACGATCGCGGGAGAGACGGTGGACACCGGAAGCCGCCACGTGGGGACGCTCATCGGCGACCACTCGAAGACGGCCATCCATACGAGGCTCAATACCGGCACCGTCATCGGCGTCTCCGCCAACGTCTTCGGGACGGGGTTCCCCTCGAAGGAGATCCCCAGCTTCACCTGGGGCGCGGGACCGGAGATGGAGGAGTATCGGCTCGAGAAGGCAATCCGCGTGGCGTCGATCGTGACCGGCCGGCGGAGCGTTCGATTCGGCTCCGTCGGGGAGCGCCTCTTCGGCGAGCTGCATCGGGCGACGGCCGGGCGCCGGGCCGCCCGATTCGGGGCGAAGAGCCGGTAGAGGGGCTGCGGAGGCCTCTGGCCGCTCTTGCGTACCCTGGTCTCCAGTGCTCGAATAATTGCTCATTCGTGGAGGTGCTGGCTCGCCGCGGGGGGCGGCCGGTGCTAGAATGGGTGCGGCTTGCCGTCAACCCCGCTTTGATGATCCTCCCCCGGGGGGGCGGTTCCTAACTGACAGTCACAAGGACGAACACCGGGGGTCCCGAATGCCGAGTTGCGCTGAGGTGAGGGCGTCGATCTGTGTCCTCACCACCATTTGTTGCCTCGTCATCGCCGGCCCCGCCGTGGGTCAGGTCTTCGATTCCGACAACGTCGTTCTCCTCGCCCACGAGGATCGGTTCGCCGGCTACAACGACGTGTGGGGATTCGTCGGAACGGACGGCCACGAGTACATCATTCAAGGGCTCACGAACGGGACGGCGTGGTGGGACGTCGACGATCCCACGAGCCCCGTGCTCGTGAAGGTCATCCCGGGGCCCGGCAGCATCTGGCGGGACATGTTCGTGATCGGCGACTACGCGTACGTCGGCACGGAGGGTGGCGGCGGGATCCAGATCGTCGACATCTCGGACCCGACGGATCCCACGTACGTGACTTCGTACGATGCGACCGTCGGCAACTCCCACAACATCTTCGGCGACGTGTCGCGCAAGCTCCTCTTCGTGGTCGGTGGATTCCAAAACACGTCGAACGGCGGCGTCCAGATCCTCGACGTGTCGAACCCGACCGCCCCGGTCGAGATCGCGCAGTGGGACAACCGATACGTGCACGATATGTCGATCGAGGGGACGATCGCTCACCTGAACCTCATTTCGAATAGTCGGTTCCGCCTGCTCGACCTGACGGCGCCCTCGGCGCCGTTGGCGGTCGGCTCGAACTACATCGACCCGAACGGATCCCCCCACGCCTCGTGGCCGGTCGGGGACGGGATCCACGTCGTGATGGCCGAGGAGAACGGCGGCGGACACATCAAGATCCTCGACGTCAGCACCCCGTCCGCGATCACGGTGGCCGCCACGGTCAATCCGTTCCCGAACGCGTCCATGCACAATCCGCACGTCGAGGGCGACAAGTGCTACTGCGCCTGGTACGCGACGGGCACGCGGATCCTGGACGTCTCGACGCCGACGAACCCGGTCGAGATCGGTTACCTGGACACTTATCCGGACCACAACGCCGGCGGCGTCGGCCCCGGCAACTGGGGAACCTATCCGCATCTGCCGAGCGGAATCGTCGCTTCGAACGACGGGACCTAC
>JALGZO010000307.1 GCA_025774865.1 bacterium
CGTCGGAGGCCGTAGGCAAATCCGAGGATCAATCCGAACACGACGTGCCCGATGAAACTCGGGAACATCTCGAGCGCGTTGTCCAACGACCAGCGACTTCCCACCGCGTCGCCCAGCAACAACGGCATGACGGTCAAGGGACCGAGAAACCACCAGAACGCGCCGTAGATCATGCCGAGGTGCAGGCCGTCGATCATGCCTCTGTCGTACCGACCGAGAGTGATCACGTACCCCGCCCCGATGAGAGCGCTGTTCAGGAGGTGCACGGCGAGGCCGACCCAGGTGGACGGATGGCCGACGAAACTCCCGATCAGGGGTAGCGTCAGCATCTCCATGTTCGACAGGGTGCCGTTGATGCCCATGATCCCTGCGAAGACGAGCCCGCCGACAAGCCCACCCACAACACCATGCCGGATGTCACGCTGCATTACGGTCCGTCAACTCCTCTCGCGGGTCAGATCAGATACAGCAACGGAAACAGGAAGATCCAGATGATATCGACGACGTGCCAGTACAGACCGACGAAGTCCACGGGGGTGTAGTACTCGCTCGAGAAGTCTCCACGCACCGCCCGCGCCCTCAACCAGGAGATCACTCCGATGCCGACCAGAACGTGGACGCCGTGCAGACCGGTCATGCAGAAGTAGATCGCGAAGAACAAGTGGGCGTTCCGCGGCATCGGGAGGGTCTCTGGCGGGACGGTCGGGGCGAAGCCGGCGCTCCGGACCGTGGTCAGGTCTTCGGCCAGTCCGGCGGGACCGGCGGCGGCGAGTGGTATCACCGAGCGGAAGATCTCTTCCTCTTCGACGGGCTCCTCCGGCGCTTCCTCTTGGACATCCGCGACCACCACCGACGTGTCGGTGGTCTGGTAGTCTCGGACGTGAGCCACGATGTCCGCGAGATCCTGATCCGAGAGCAGGGGATTGCCGCCCTTCGGCGGCATCAGGATCCCCGTCGTGTTCCGCGGATCATCCATGGGGCGTCCGACCTTCAGAAACTCCACGAATCCCACGTCGTCGAGGCCGCCCACGAACACATTGTCTCGCAGACTCGGGCCGAGACCCTTCATCCCCTCCGCACCCCGACCGTGGCACGCCGCGCAACCCGCCCCGAAGAGCGTCTTCCCGTTGGCAGGGTTCCCGGCCGCGATTTCCACCGGCCCTTCCTCGACGGCGGCGAGCGCGTGGTGGCCCTCGTAGAAGCCCGCGCCCCATACGACGTGTTCCTCGATCTTGTGCGAGTACTCCACGTACTTCACGACCATGAAGTCGACGCCGCAGATGATCGTCAGCGTGAGGAAGAGTACGAGCTGCCGCTGCTGGTTGCAGGCGGCGGCCCGTACCGCGAGCGCCATCGTGAAGCTCGAGAAGATGAGGACCATCGTGTTGATGAATCCCCAGGTGCGGTCCAGGAAGCGGCTACCGAACTCGAAGATCTCGGGGTGGTTTCCGCGCATGATTGCGTACACGCAGAAGAGACCGCCGAACATGAGGATCTCGGTGGCAATGAACAGCCACATGCCGAGCTTGCCGGCCGAGAACTGCTGGCGAGTCGAGTCGAAGTGGTGCGCGAGATGGGATTCGGGGCGGTGGCTTGCGTCCGCCATTCAGGCGTCAGCTCCCGTTCGAAGGGCTCTCTACGTCTTGGGGCCGTCGGTCTGGAGGCCATCACCCGGCGGGAGCCAATCATACCCGGACACTCGTCGCAACCGCATTCCGGGTGTCCCCTCCGCGCGGAACGGGCGACCCGCGGCTTGACGTTTTCGGGGGCCCGTCGCATAGAGGATCTGACACGGGTCCAGGTCCCGAAACTCGCCCTGAGGGCCCCGGGAGGCGCGCTTGTGGGCGCTTGAGTCCTGTGATAGCCTGCGTCGATTCTCCCTCGGACGTTGGAGGCTTTCCGAGCATGCTGCGCACTCGCTCGAGCATCGGGCTATTGCTCTGGCTCGGAACGACTCTCCCGGCTCTCGGGGCTGACATCCAGGTCCCCACGGGTACCTCCATCAACGACGCCCTCGCTGGCGCCGGGCCCGGGGACCGGGTACTCGTCCAAGCCGGGACCTACCAGGAGACGGTCAGTCTCGTGGCCGGCGTGGAGCTGCGAGGAGGCTACGACGCCTCCTTCTCGGAAGGCAGCCGCGACCCGCAGTCGAACGTCACGATGATCCACGGAGACGGCGTCCGCTCGTGCATCGTCTCGGGGGCGACCGTCGATTCCGCCCGCGTCGACGGCTTTCTGCTGCGGGGAGCGGGTGGCAATCCGGGCGGCGCCATTCAAGTGAACGGCGGATCTCCGGTCTTCTCGGGCAACGAGATCTCGGAGAACCGCCGGTCCGGGGTCACCGGCGGTGCCTTCATCGTCGGGGGATCCACCGCCCGCTTCGAGAACAACGTATTCCGCGACAATTCCACCTCCGGCTCCGGGGGTGCGTTCCGAATCGAGAACTCGGCGCCCGAGATCTGCGGAAACACGTTCGAGGGCAACGTCGCCCGCAACGCCGGAGGGGCCCTCTTCGTTTTCAACAGCACGGTCGCTTGTTCGTCGAACACGATCCGCGACGGTCTGGCTGGCAACGGAGGCGGGGGTGCCTTCTGTTTCCAGGAGTGCCCGGACGGGGGAATCGTGAAGGACACCGTGATCGAGGACTGCGAGGCCGGTCACGGCGGCGCGATCCTCATCCGGGATGAAAGTCAGGTGAGCTTCGAGGGCACCTCGATTCGGCGCTGCTCGGCGACCGCGGCCTCGGGAGGCTACGGCGGCGGAGTCTTCGTCACCTGGTTTTCGGGCCTGTCGATGACGGATGCGCGATTCGAGGATTGCTCCGCCACCACCAATGGGGGCGGGCTCTACTCTTTCCGATCGGATCTGAGGCTCACCGGCAGCGACGCCTCGAGTGCGACCTCCGCGGCGGCGTTCGTGAACTGCACGGCCTCCCATCAGGGCGGAGGGATGTGGGTGTTCGCGTCCGTAGACACGGCGATCAACCGAGTGACAGGAGTTCGCTTCTCCGATTGCACGGCCTACCTCGAGGGAGGTGGATTCTACTTCGAGGAGTGCGAGCTTCTCTTCTCCGAGAATCTGCTCGAGAGGTGCGCGGGCCGCGACGGCGGCGGAGGAGCGATCGTGACGAGGGCAATCCCGTCACCGTTCATGGTCGTCGTCAACAACACGTTCTACAAGTGCTCGGCGACTCTCGACCCGGCCGAGGGCCCCGGCGGCGGCCTGGTCCTGATGAGTCCGAACAATGCGAGCGTCGGCCTCCTCGCCGGCAACGTCATCTCGCACACACTTTCGGGAGCTTGCCTGTCATGCCTCGGGGGCATCGGAGAGGCCGTACCGACGTTGCGGTGCACTACGATCTTCAATGATCCGGCGAACCCGTCGGAGGCGACGAGCGGGGCGCAGTGCGCGGCCCCCATAGGCGCCCAAGGCAACGCCATACGGGATCCCGTCTTCTGCAGCCCGAACCCCGTGACCTACCGGCTGCAGGCGTGTGGGGTCGAGTTGAATTGCGACGACGCCCGGAACATCACCGGCCACAATATCCGGGGAGTCACCGACGCGCCCTGCGCGTGCGGCATCTTTTCCATCGAGGAAGCCAGCTGGGGGCAGATCAAGGCGAAGTACCGCTAGTTGCGCGCCCCCGCCGACCCCCCGGAGCTTCCATGAAGAGAGTCGCTCTCTCCCTCCTCTTTCTGTCTCTCAGTGTGCTCCTGATCGCCGGGGAGAAGGAACTCGGGACGGGGTACGAGCTCGAGAACGTGCAGGTGATAGACAAGTCGATGCGGCTCGCCGATGCCCGTCGCTACATGATCACGTTCAACGAGGCGCTGGATGTGCAATGCCGCGACTGCCACGACCTTCGCAACTTCGCGAGCGACGAGATGGAGCTGAAGCTCACGGCGCGCGAGATGATGCTGATGACGAAGGAGCTCAACGAGAAGTGGTTTCCGGACGCCGAGGCCGAGGTCGTGACATGTTTCACATGCCACCAGGGCCAGAGGCTTCCACCCCGAGACGCCCACACCGGGGACCTTCTCCTCCCCCAGGAGTAACCACCCCGCCTCGCGGCCCCGTTTCATTGGCGTCGATTGGCCGAGAATCCACGGATTTTGGCGATTTTTGCGCGATTCTTACGATTGGCAGGATCGCTTGACACACAGCTGGATCGGCTCTAGATTTGAGTTGCTCGCATACCTCCGAGCACCGGCGCGGGTAGGCGGCCTTCGGGTCGCCTGCCCGTTGCCATTTCGGAGCGAAGAAGCGTCGGGGCGACCCGGCGCTTCTTTTCGTTTCGAGTCTCTGCCGCCGGGGGTGGCTCAGAACAGCCTGTAGATGAGCGGCGAGAGCGGCGTGCCGAAGAGCATCATGAGCACCCCGAGCAATACGGCCGCGACGATCACCGGGGTCAGCCACCACTTCTTGTTGTGCCGGATCAATCCCCAGAACTCGCTCACCATGTTCGGCGACTTTTGCTCCGCCTGCTCGGCGAAGCTCGCCTTTCCCTCGCCGCGGCCCGATCCTCCTCGTGCGCCCACCCAAGACTCCTAGAATTGACGCAGATATCGCGCTGAGTCGCCACCGGTACGGTGCTCGACCCAGTAGCTCGGCGCGTCGGGATCCAGGCGCCGCGCCATCGGGTCGTAGCGTATCACACGCATCACCAGTCCGATCGGCGTCACGACGACGAAATATAGCACGAGCAGTACCGCGTGAGAAATCGTCCACCCGAGCGGGAAGAACAGACGCATCCATCCCAGATACATGGGGATCCGCAATGGTCGAACCGCGAAGTACACGGTTGCGAGCCCCACCCCGACGGGCCACAGGATCCACGCCACGTCGAGACGGCCGAACCTCAGCCAGGCGACCGTGCCGAGGATCCCGAAGAACAGGCGACCGTGCCGAGGATCCCGAAGAACGCGGCGACGATGAAGCCAAACCAGCGAAGGTCGGTGTCGGACGGCTTCCGGCTCAGCTCGATGATACTCACGATCTCTCCCCTCTCAGCTCCGCGCGCGGGCCGCGGCGACGCGCGCAGTGACGGCGGAGGGCTTCGGCTTGCGACCGATCATGACGAAGAAGCCTCCTTCGCGTTGAGCCCGCCCGACGATCTGCATCGCTTGCACGATCGAATGCTCGAACGGGGTCCCGCGCGGCTGGGGCTCGAAGATGCTCTTCCCGTCGAGGCCGTCGTCCTCGGGGCGCATCGCCGGGATTCCCCGTACGAACGTGAGTCCCGCGTCGTCGAACCAGCGTTGTACCTCGCCGAACGTGTGCTTCGATTCGTGGGGGTGCCGGTACTGGTCGGCGAACCACGCGCGACTCTTCGACGTGTCGGAGCCGGTCTCCCGCAGAACCGGGTCGATCCAGCGAGCCCGTCCGCCCGTGAGCCGGAAGAGCTAGCGGCGGGTATCCGTGAACATGCGCCCGTACCGATTGTAGAGTCCGAGGACGAAGTGCCCCCCCGGCTTCAGCAGCGGGACGAGCTTCGAGAAGCCTTCATACGGGGCGGACGTGTGGTGGAGCACGCCGCTGCAAATCACGACGTCGAATTGCTCCGCCCTCACGGCGGGCCGAAAGAGATTCATTTGCAGAAAGCGCACGCGCTCGAGTGCGTGCTCGCGGCGGAACGCGTCTCCGAGCCGAAGCGAGTTGAGACACATGTCGGTGGCGATCACCCGGCGGCACGAGCGCCCGAGGAAGTTCGCGAGCTGTCCGGTGCCGCAGCCCACTTCCAGAATGTGCGTGTTGAACGAGATCGCCTCGTCGAGGCGTCGAGCGTAGTGACCCCGGCGGGATTTCTCGATCAGGGAACGGACGGAGTCGTGCTCGTCGTAGTTCGGGAACGGGGTCTCTTCGTAGAACGCCTGAACGGCGTCCGTGACGTCCTCGCCATCGTCGGAGCCTTCGTGCGGCCAGAAGAGCTGAGGAATGTCGTCCGTGACCGGAAACTCGTGCCGGCATTCGGAGCAGATGAACGCGTCACCCCGCCGGGCGAGCTCTTCACCGCAGCATGGGCTCAGGAGCAGTCCGTCGAGCACCTCATCCGACGCCCCATCGTCCGTCGCCCTCACGGTCGCGGCCTGTGCCCGCTTCTCGAGAACGAATCGCCCGAGACAGAGTACGTCGAGACCGCACGACATGAAGGTTTCATACGCCTCCTTCGGTGTTCGTACAATCGGATCCCACCCCAGGTTGAAGCTCGTGTTCACGAGCACCGGACATCCCGTTCTCTCGTGGAACGCGGTGAGCAGTCGGTGGAGCCGAGGAAAGCGCGCTTCGTCCACGGTCTGGACCCGAGCGGAATCGTCGACGTGCGTGACCGCGGGGATGACCGCGTGGTCTGCTACCGGCGCCACCAGCAGCATGTACGGGCTCTCCCGATCCGCCGCCAGCTCGAACCACTCGGCCGCGTGCTCCCGCAGCACGATCGGAGCGAACGGGCGGAAGCCCTCGCGGAACTTCACCTTCTGGTTGATCCGGGACTGCATCTCGGGATCGCGGGCGTCGCCGAGGATGCTGCGGGATCCGAGGGCCCGTGGCCCGAACTCCATGCGGTCCTGGAACCATCCGACCACGTCGCCGGCGGCGATCGCGCCCGCGACGCGGTCGCAGAGCGGCTCATCGCCCTCGAAGCGCTCGTATGGCACGCCCTCGCTTTCGAGGAACGCCGCGATTTCGTCGTCGTCGTAGGCCGCCCCGAGCAGTGAGCCGTCCTGGGCGTCGGTCGGCGAGGGGATCCGCTCGTTCTCCAGAAGCTGGTGCCAGATGAGAAGTGCCACCCCGAGCGCGCCGCCCGCGTCGCCGGCGGCCGGCTGAATCCAGATCTCGCGGAACGGTCCCTCGCGGAGGATGCGTCCGTTCCCGACGCAATTGAGAGCGACCCCTCCCGCGAGACAGAGCTTCGACAGCCCGGTCTGCGCGTGGACGTGGCGCGCAGATCGCAACATGACTTCTTCGGTCACCCTCTGGATCGACGCCGCGATGTCCTTGTCTCGGGGCTCGATCGGCGCGTCCGGGCGCCGGGGCGGTCCGCCGAAGAGTTCCTCGAACTTCTTCGAGATCATGGTGAGACCCTGGCAGTAGTCGAAGTAGGACATGTCGAGGCGGAACGATCCGTCTTCTTTCAAGTCCATCAGGTTCTCGAGGATGAGATCCCGGTACTTCGGTTCCCCGTACGGAGCGAGACCCATCAGCTTGTACTCGCCGCGGTTGACCGCGAAGCCGCCGTAGTAGGTGAACGCCGAGTAGAGGAGACCGAGCGAGTGCGGGAACTTCTGGATGTGCGAGAGCTCGACGCGGTTTCCGCGCCCCGTTCCGTAGGACGCCGTGGCCCATTCGCCCACTCCGTCGAGCGTCAGGATCGCCGCCTCTTCGAACGGAGACGGGAAGAACGCGCTGGCCGCGTGCGATTCGTGATGCTCGGCGAAGACATAGCGCTTCTTGTACGCGTCATGCAGCCCTTGGTTCATCTCCCGCGGGAGATGGAGCTTCCTCTTCATCCAGAGCGGAATCGACTTGGCGAACGAGCGGAAGCCCTTCGGCGCGTAGGCGAGGTAGGTCTCCAGCAGTCGGTCGAACTTCTGATAGGGCTTGTCGTAGAAGCCGACGTAGTCGAGCTGCTCGGGGGGGAGTTCCGCTTCCTCCAGGCAGTACTCGATGGCCTGCACCGGGAAGCCGTCGTCGTGCTTCTTCCGTGAGAAACGCTCCTCTTGCGCGGCCGCGACGATTCGACCATCGACGACGAGGGCCGCCGCCGCGTCGTGGTAGAACGCCGAAATGCCGAGAATCGCCGTCACGCCGCTTCCTTGACCGGCGGGGATGCCGCCGGCCGCCATCGGCCGCGACACTCCCCCGCGCACGACAGTCTAATGTATCGCCTCCTCTTCCGCTCCCGGGAGGCCCATGGTAGCCTCGCTCCCGTTTCGCCCCGTCCACGCTACCGCACCCGTCCGGAAGCGTCATGCCGCGCAGTCTTCGGATCGCGAGATTTGTCCTGATTCAGCTCCTCCTCCTCTTTGTCGTGGTGGAGGGGTCGTTGCGCGTCTTCAAGACGAGGAACCAGAACCTCGAGGTCCTCCTTTATCTGCCGTCCGTGGTCAGCGAGTTCGACCGGATCGAGACGCTGCCCGACCTGCTGAACACGACCATCATCGGATTCAACCCGTACGAACAGGTGGCGGGCTTCGTCCGGAACTCGCGCGGCTTTCGGACGCGCGAATACACGACCGACAAGGACGACGGGGTCGACCGGATCGTCCTCGTGGGCGACTCCTTCACGTTCTCGAGCGGCGGTATCCCCTACTCCGACGCCTGGCACCTGCACCTGGAGCGGCGACTGCAAGAGGAACGCGACGACCGGATCGAGCTCTTGAATCTCGGCGTGCCAGGAGTGGGTCCGCTCTTCGAGCGGCGAATCTGGCAGCTGGAAGGATCGAGGCTGAACCCCGACGTCGTGTTGCTCGCGCTCTTCGTCGGCAACGACTTCACGGACCACTTTCAGGCCGAAGTCGGCGAGGGTTCCAGCGCCGCCGTGCGCTGGAGCTACACGATCCGGCTTCTGCGCAACCTGGGACGGGTGCTCGGCGAGCACGGGACGGAGTTGGAGGGCGCGCAGACCTTGGTGGCGGTGGACGAGGACGGCGGGGATCGTCGCGGCGGCTACGAGCTCCCGCAGTACCGAGAGGCTTTCGCGAATCGCAAGCCGTTCTACAGCCACGAGAGGTTGATCCAGATCGAGTCCCAACGCATGCGACTCTGCGATCGCGGTCAGGGGGCGGCGTTTGACGAGCTGTTCGAACGGGTCTCGAGCGTCGTCCGCGACTTCCACCAAGAGGTGACGGCGGCCGGGGTGGACTTCCACGTCGTCGTTCTCCCCGACCGGTTCCAGGTCAACCTCCACGAGCGGAACGAGGCCCTCGCGCTCTTGAGGATGCGACCCGACCAGTTCGACTGGGACCGACCGCAGCGCGAGTTGCGCGCGTTCTTCGAGCGCGAGGGGATTTCCGCCCTCGATCTCCTCCCGGCGTTTCGCGAGATCACGGGGACGGAGCAGATGTTTGATTCCGGGAATACGCACTGGAACGTGCGCGGGAACGAGTTCGTGGGGAACGAGATCGCGAAGTGGCTGGGGCCGCGACTCCCGGCCGAACGCTAGTTCTCCCCCGCGTCGGGCGTCGCGGCGGGAGCCCTGCGGAGCCGGCTCCCGAGAGCGGCGGCCAGCAGCAGCACCCCGAGTGTGAGGACGATGACCGGGGCCGCCGGCAGATCGAGGTGGAAGGCGAGGTGCAGGCCGAGGAGGCTCCCGAGCCCGGCGAGGCCGCACCCCCAACCCAAGGCCGCCGCGGGACTCGCCGAGAGAAGGAGCGCCGCGACGGCCGGCATCACCAGAAAGCCGAAGACCAGCAGGACCCCCACGAGCCCGACGGAGGCCGTGACGACGAGCGCGAACGCGCCATAGAAGACGAGTTCCGGCCCCAGTGGCGGTGGGTTGACTCGACCCTCGGTGACGGCCATGGCTCGCGGGTGGGCCCTCGCGAGCACGAAGCCGATGCCCGCGTAGAGAAGCCCCGTCACGAGGAGCTTGCCTGGCGCGACCGTCAGCACCTGTCCCACCAGGAGGTGCTTCACCTCGTCCATCCCGTGCGGCGAGTGCTCGAGTGCGACGAACGTGGCCGCCATCGCCATGCCGTAGAAGATGGCGACGATCGCCTCCTGGTGCACCCGCGTACTGCGAATGGCGGCGAAGATACCCGCGGCGAGGAGCGCGAAGCCCGCGGACAGAATGTACGCGCCGATCGTGTCATGCTCCAACCCGACGACGACTCCGACCGCCGCTCCGAGCGCCGCCATCTGCGCCATGGCGAGGTCGACGAAGAGCACGCCGCGCCGGACCACGTGGAAGCCGAGGTACGCGTGGATCCCGGCGAGCAAGAGACAGCAGAAGAGGGCCCAGCGCATGAACGGGTACGCCCACGGATCGGCGATCCAACCGATCATCGGACCTGCTCTTCGGTCGCCGGCTCGCGCGCGGGTCGGCCCAGCACCGCGGCCGCCCGATCGAACATCGCCAGGTACGCCGCCGGGTCCGGTTCGTCGCAAGACGACGGAAGCACCGCCGTGCGCACTCCCGTCTCGCGCGCCAAGAACTCGAGTGCGACCTCGGAGTGGTACGCGTCCCGGACGACGACCGGGACGCTTCGCTCCCGGATCAACTCCGAAAGATCCGCGAGGTGCCGGGCGCTGGGCGGGATGCCGGGTTGGGGTTCCACCCGCCCGACGATCTCCATTCCGAAGACCGCGGCAAGGTAGACCCACGTACGGTGGTGCTCGACAAACGACCGGTCGGCCAGCCGAGATTCCCAGACGGCCCACCGCTCGTTGATCGCGGCCGCGAAGCGCTGGGCGCCCCCGTCGTAGTCCGCAGCGTGCTCCGAGTCGATTGCGGCGAACCGGCCGGCGAGAAAGCGCGCCACCGCGGCACCGTTCCGCGGGTTTAACCAGTAGTGCGGGTTCCCGTCCGGGTGAATGTCTCCCATCGACGCGTCCACCTTCCCCACCGGCACGTCCCGTGGTTCGATCGCCTGTGAGCAATCGATGACGACGAGCTTGCGGTTGCGCGATCCCCGTACGACGTCGGCCGACCAGAGGTCCAGCGAAAGTCCCACTTCGAGGTAAGCGTCCGCCCTCGCCGCCGCTCGGAGCGTGCTGGGCCGCACCTCGAACGCATGCGGATCGCGATCCGGCCGGGCGACGACGTCGATCTCCACGTGATCGCCGCCGACCGCCTTGGCGATCGCTCCGATATCGTTCGTCGCGGCGACGACGCGGAGCTCGCCCGCCGCCGGCGAGACCAACGCCAGAGTCCCCGCGATCAGACAAAGGGATCGCATCGCCACCTCAATACCGATGGGTCCGGTGCGGGCCGAGCCCGAAGACCGCCTGCACCACAACCTCCCCCGATGGGCTCTCGCCGGGTCGATCCACCCCCCGTCCGACGAGTCGGAAGAGAGTGCTTTCCTCCATCAGCGCCAGTCCGAGGAATCCGCCGTACCGGTAGATCCGCATCTCGTCGTCTTCGAGCCGGGTCGACGACTCCGCGAACCCACCGAAGTTCCAGCGGCGGCTCGCGCGGAGATCCGCGCTCACGAAGAAGCCGTTCGGGTCGGAGGCGGGAACCTCCTCCGTCGCGTCGCGGGAGGCGAGCACGCCTTCCGCGTTGACGACGAGAGCGCGGCTCGGCCCGAGATCGAGCCGTGCCTTCGCATCGGCGCCGACGAACGTCACCAACGCGCCATCGACCGGATCGTGCTGCCCGTGAAGCACCGAGGCCCCGACGAGAAACGAGAAGTCGCGGGACGGCTCGGCAAAGATCTCGACGCGACCGCTCACGCCGATCTTCGGATTGACCTCAACCGGCTCCTCGACGCCGGATACGGCGTGACCGTGCCCACCGGCCAGAAACACATCTCCGCGTACGGCCCCAGCGGTGGCTCGCAGCGTCACCGCGTCCACCGGGGCGAGCCAGTCGAGTCGCGCCCCGGTGTCCACGACGCCGTCCGCGCCGAAAAACTCCGTGTGCATCAGGGCACGATCCGCAAGAGGGTACGCGTGGGCGTGGACCTGGTTGAGCTGTCCGAAGTCGAGCAAGAAGTGACCGACCGTGAGCCCGAACCCACCCGGAAAGTACCGGTCGAGAATGAGCTTTGCTTCCTCGATCTCGAAATCGCTCGTTCCGTGAACGGCGACGAAAACCTCTGCGCTCGCGTAGGGGTTCACAGGACCGACGAACCCAACCTCGAGTTCCTCGAACGAGAGCTCGACCTCGTCCGCGGTTTCCGACCACGAGGCTCGAGTGTCTCCGATCACGGAGATGTCGGGATTTGCCGCCGGCGTCGCGGCGGGATGCAGTGTCGTCGTGGCCACGGCCACTCCTACGAGCGCAGCGCCGCGAGACATCAAAGACATGGTCCTCTCCCAGTCTTCCGTGAACACGCGAGACCGCCCGCCCGCCGAGCGCGGGTGACCGGCTTCTCGCAGCCAACGCGGGAATCAGAAGGGGGGGGGTGGACCGCGTCCGGGAGGCGTGAGGTTGTCGGTCCGAGCGTGGAGAATCGTCTGCACCGAGGCGACATGGGGGATTTGGTCGTTCGCGGCAAGAACGTCCCCCGGGCCCGACGGAGTCAGGCCCGGCGACCCCGCGACGACACACCCAACGCAATGGTCGTGCGGCCCTTCATCGTCGTGATCGTGTGCAACGTGGGAGAACGTCGGCACGACGCCGGTGGACCAGAGGAAGACGAGGAAGGTCACCGAGGCCAAGAGTATCTTCCGCATGATAGGAATGAACCGCAGTGGGAACGGGACGTCAAGCCGGAGCTCCCGGCGGATCCCCCCTTGTGCCACGACGCCGGCCCGTCGTACGGTCTCGACCAGCGCAGGAGGCGAAATGGACGGAAACCAGGAGAAGACGGCGTCAACCGAGCGGATCCGGATCGCTTTCGAACGGAGCGCGAAAGCGATTGCGCTGCGCCCTTCCGTCGGGAAGCACACCGCCGTCTCCAAGGTCACCGTGCAGGGTGGCGTCCTTTGCGAGATCCAGGAGGGGCGCTGGAAGCTCGTCTCCGACCTCAGCGAGAAGGGAGGCGGCACCGGACAGGGGCCGGATCCCGGGGTCCTCGGCCGGGCCGCGTTCGGAAGCTGCCTCGCGATGGCCTACGTCCTGTGGGCGGCGAACCTCGGCGTCCCGCTCGAGCGGCTCGAGATCGAAGTGCAGGCCGACTTCGACGCCGGCGCCCAGTACGGGGTCACCGACTCGCCGGCCGGCTACTCGGAGGTCAGGTACACGGTCATCGTCGAGAGCCCGGCACGCGAGGACGAGGTGAGGCGACTCCTGGACGAAGCCGAGAAGCACTGCCCCTACTACGACGTGTTCGGTCGCGCCCAGAAGCTCGCGCGGACTGTCGAGATCTCCCAACCGCAGGGCTGACGGTGGATCCGAAACTCCAACGCCGGGTGCAGCGCTACGGCTGGGACAAGACGGTCGACGTCTATGAGCGCTACTGGCGCTCGCAGCTCGAACCCGCCCAGACCCTCCTCCTCGAGATGGCGGCCATCCGTCCCGGCGAGCGCGTACTCGACGTCGCGTGCGGCACCGGGCTCGTCACGTTCCCCGCGGCCGAGGATTGCGGTTCGACGGGAGAGGTCGTCGGGACGGACATCTCCACGAAGATGGTCGAAGAGGCGCGGGCGGAGGCGGCCCGCCGCGAGATCGGGAACGTCCGGTTCGAGCGCATGGACGCCGAGAGCCTCGATCTGGCCGACGGTTCCGTGGATGTGGCGCTCTGCGCGCTGGGCCTCATGTACGTCCCCGACCCCGGCGTCGCGCTCGGCGAGATGCGGCGGGTGCTGGGCCCGGACGGACGCGTCGTCGCGGCCGTGTGGGGCGCGCGCAAGAGCTGCGGCTGGGCGGAGATCTTCCCCATCGTCGACGCGCGCGTCGAGTCGGACGTCTGCCCGCTCTTCTTTCAGCTCGGGACCGGGGACGCCCTCGCCATCACGCTCGAGGCGGCCGGCTTCCGCGACATTCGCCTGCAGCGAATCACGATGACTCTGCATTACGACTCGACCGAGGACGCGATCGGCGCGGCCTTCGCCGGAGGACCGGTCGCGCTCGCCCACGCGCGCTTCGACGACGCGACCCGCGACGAGGCCTACGCCGAGTATGCCGCATCGATCGAGACGTACCGCAACGACGGCGGTTACGACATCCCCGGAGAGTTCGTCGTGGCGCACGGCGTCAAGTAGCGTCCGTGTCCGGTCTCGCGACCTGGGCGCTCACCCTCGAGATACTCGGGGGCGTCCCGTGGAACGCGCCCACCGACATGGAGTTTCACCAAAGCGGCGAGCCGGCGGTCGTGGTCCGGGCCGACTGGGAATCACGACCCTTTGAATCGCCTTGGTACTACGCGGTGCGACTCGGCCGGGCGCGTGACGGGGCGGCGTGGAGCGTCGAGCTCCTGCATCACAAGGTGTACCTGAAGAACCCACCGCCCGACGTACAGTCGTTCTCCATCTCGCACGGACTCAATTTCGTCACGCTTCAGCGATCGTGGCCGGGACGCGGCTTTCTCTGGCAGCTCGGAGGCGGTCTCGTGATTGCGCACCCGGAGAGCACGGTGCGGGGGGAGAATGCCGACGAGCGCGGTTTCGGGAACCTCGGCTATCACGCGACCGGACCGGTGCTCGGCGCCGGGGTGGGGCGCCGGGTTCCTTTCGGGCGCCGCCTCTTCCTGTCTGTCGAGGGCCGGGCGACCGCGGCGCGGGTCCGGGTGCCCATCGCGGATGGCCACGCACAAACCGCCAACCTCGCCTTGCATCTTCTGATCGGGTTCGGCGTCGACTTGCGTTCGGACGCACCATAAACTCACCCTGCCGACACCGACCCCCGGAGCCGCCGTGGAACTCGTCCGCCGCCCCGCCCCCTATCGCATCGAG
>JALGZO010000308.1 GCA_025774865.1 bacterium
CGGTCGAGACGGCGGTGCGGGCTGCCCCGGCCGGTGGGCTCGTCGTGAACTGCACGTCACTCGGGCTCCGCGAAGGGGATCCGCTGCCGCTCGCGCCCGAGGTGCTGCGCGGGGCGGAACTGGCGCTCGATCTCGTGTATCCGGAGACCCAGTGGGTGGCGGCGGCTCGCCGAGAGGGCGTCGCGGCGGAAACGGGCCTGGGGCTGCTCGTGGAGCAGGCGGTGCTCTCGTTCGAGCGATGGACCGGCGTCGCGCCCGATCGCGCCGTGATGCTGGAGGCGGCAGAGGCGGAGATCGTGCGTCGCACCGGTTGATGCCGGCTCGCGGCCTCTGGTCTCGGACCGCGACCCGGGTAACTTCGGCCTCGTTCCCCGGGGGAGCGTGAGTCCGATTCTCGCTCGATGGGTTCGCCGCCACGTGGCCGCCGCGCTCGACCTCGTCTGGCCCCCCGTGTGCCCGGCGTGTGATTGCCGGGCTCTCCGGCCGCGCGAGCAATTCTGTGAACGATGCTGGAGGTCACTCCGCCTCCTCGCCGCCGGCGACGGGGAGGAGGCCGAGGGAGAGCGAGTCCTCGCGGCCTTCGCGTGCGACGCACTCTTCATGCAGATGCTCACGACCTCCAAGTATCGCCGTTGCCGCCAGGTGGGCCGCCGCCTCTGCGAAGAGGCGGCCGCGGTCATCGACCGGCGAGTCTTCGGCGGTACGCTCGTTCCCGTGCCGCTGACGGGAACGAAGCGGCGCGAGCGTGGGTTCAATCAGACCGAGGATTTCGCGATCGCGCTCGCGGATCGCACGGGACGCCCCGTCCGGACGGACTGGCTACACCGAGTCCGAGGCGGCCGCGCGCTGGCGGGACTCGAGCGTGAGGCGCGGCGGGCTGCGGTCGGTCACGCGTTCGCCGCGGACTCGCAATATCCAGGGGAGGCGGCCGACCCCGTCTGGCTCGTCGAAGACGTCGTGACGACCGGCAGCACCGGGGCAGCCTGTGCCGCGGCCCTGCGGTCGAGCGGCGGCCGCGTGCTCGGGGTGCTCGCGATGGGGCGCGCGTTCGCGTCGACTTCCGATAGACTCCTGGCCGACCGCAATGAGCTCGCGCGTTTCTGAATTCGCGATTTCGGTTTTGCGATTTTGAGAAAGAACTCGCATCCGATGCGCAATCTTGTGGAAACTCGAGGGGGCCCGGTCAGCGGGGCGGACAAGTGCGTCGCGGTCTCGATCAGGAGGTGCTACGATCTTTCCGACACCAGGGAACCGACGAGTTCCCCGTTCCCGGCCCCTCGGTTCGGTTCCTTTGCGCTTCAAGATCCGATTCATCGCCGTCTGCTCTCTGCTGCTCGGGGCTTTCGCACCGGCCTCGTCGACGAACATCGGCGACGACCGACGCCCGCTCGCGCCGGGCCGCCACCTGGGCTTGCTCGCCGACACCGGCTTCCAACCCACCGAGACTCCTTCGCTCGAAGGAGTCCCCGTGGAGCAGGTGGTGATTACGAGCGACGAGCTCGCCGAGAGCTTCCAGGCGTACGCCGACAACGAGACGTTCCGTGGGATTCCCACCGTCGTTCGCACGACATCTTGGATCGATGCCAACTACACGGGAGCGGACCGGTCGGCTCGCATCCGCACGTTTCTGCGCGACGCGTATGACTCGTGGGGCACCATCTACGCGGTACTCGGCGGCGACGTCGAGCACGTGCCGACGCGTTACGTAAAATGGGACGAAGCCTTCGTTCCGAGCGACCTCTACTACGAGTGCCTCGACCGCGAGTGGAACGAGGACGGCGACGAGCTCTACGGGGAGCCGCGGGCACCGGGTGGTTCGCAGAACTTCGTGAGCGACGCCGATTGGGGACCGGACGACAAGCTGTGGGCGGCGACGAACGTCGGAGTCGCGTACCTGGAGATGGGGGAGTTCACGTCGTTCGGGTTGGCCGACGGTCTTCCGTCGGAGGAAGTGCGCGCGGTCGACGCGGCTGCTGACAGCTCGGTCTGGATCCTCGTTCTCGACGCCGTCGCCCTTTGGAACGGGGCCGACTGGTCGGCCTGGGACTCGGCCGACGGGCTACCGGGGAGCCAGATGACGAGCGTGTGCGCCGTCGCGGTCGACGACGTCTGGGTGGGGACGAATGGAGGTCTCGCGCACTACGACGGGTTCGGGTGGACGACCTGGACGACGGCCGATGGTCTGCCCGACGACGGGATCACGGCGATCGCACGGGACGGGTCCGACGTTTGGATCGGCACCGCCCGGGGAGTGGCGCGGCTCCGCGACGACGTGTTCACCGTGTTCGACGAGACGAACTCGGGCCTCCTGTCGAACTGGGTGCTCTCCATCGCCGTCGAGGCACCGGGCGTCGTCTGGTTCGGTCACGACGACAACTTCTTCGCCTCGGGCGGGCTCTCGCGCTTCGACGGTGCGTGGACCAGCGATGATCTCCCCGCCTATGGTGGCCTCTCCGTGCGAGATCTCCTCGTGGCGCCGAGCGGAGAACTCTGGGCCGCGACGCCGGAAGGGGTCTTCCACCGGGACGCGGGCGGCGACGAGCTCCTCGACGCGACCGACGGTCTCGCGGGCGCCGATGTCTTTTCCGTCTCGCAGGCGTCCGGCGGTGATCTCGCCGTCGCCGGGTCCGACGGTCTCACCACCGGTGTCGTCGGAAGCTGGACCGTCTACGACGCGGAGAACGGCCTCCCGGCGCCCGCCCCCGATTGGGACGAAGTCGATTTGGTGAGCGAGCTCGTCGTGGGCCGGATCCCCGCCACCGATGCCGCCGAGGCCGATGTCTATCTCCAGAAGCTCTTCGATTACCAGCACGGCGTGGACGCGTCGCAGGCCGACCAGGCGGCGTTCTTCGGAGAGGTGCTCTTCCCGGACGAAGACGGCAAGATGTACTGTGAGGATGCACGCGACGTGTTCCCGGCTTCGTTCGGGAAGACGGAGCTCTACGAGAGCGACGGGACGCAGGATGTCGCGAGTTGCCTCGCGGCGCTGGACCAGGGGCCAGGTTACGTCGTTCACGTCGCTCACGGCTCTTACGACGTGATCGGGGTCGGGGCGGACCTCGAGCTCCTCTTCAACGGTCATCTCGACGGGATCGACTCGGGCAACCGATTGGCGTTCTACGTCGTCTACAGTTGTCTCTCCGGGGCATTCGATCAAGATTCCTCGACCGAACACTTGCTGTTCAATCCGAATGGAGGCGCCATCGCGACGATGGCGAACACGCGCTCGAACATCGCGGGCGTCGATGCCGACTACAACCTCTCGTTCTGGCAGCGGTTTTTCGCGTCGCCTCACGGTCGTCCTGCCGTCGCCCACCGGGAGGCCCGCGAGGAGCGACTGGCCGCCGACCCGGACGCGTTCGCGTTCCAAACGTGGTGGCGCCGCACCTACATCTCGCGCAGCTACCTCGGTTCTCCGACTCTCTCTCTCTGGCGCGGCGTCCCGGGCGCACTGTCGGTCGATCACCCGACGACGTTGGGCGCCGGACGGTCGAACATCCCGGTGACCGTTACCGACGCGGTCGGCGGGCAACCGGTGGAGAACGCGCTCGTGTGCCTGTCGAAGGGGACGGAGGACTATGCTTACGGGCGGACGGACTCGACCGGCGTCGTCATCTTCGATTTCCGACCGGAATCAGCCGGGAATCTCGCGATCCGCGTGAGCGCGCCGGACTACCTGCCGTTCGAGGGGGCCGCGGCCGTCTGCGACCCCCTGGCACCTCTCCCCGTCGCGGAGGGCTGGCAACTCGGAGGCGGCGGGCGGATCGCTCGGGCGACCGACCTGAGTCTCTCGCTCGGCCTACGGAACGCCGGAACCGCGGCCGCGACCGGCTGGTCGGTTCAGCTCTCGACCAGCGATCCGCTCGTGACCGTGACATCCGGGGTCGGCACGCTCCCGCCTCTCGATGCCGGCGAGACGGGCTGGACCACGGAGTTCTCGCTCGCGATCGACTCGACCCTCCCGGACGCTGCACCGATACGACTCGTTCTGACCGGATCAGGTCCGGTCTCCTTCACGGAGGAATGGATCGTTCCGGCCCGGTCGGCCGGACTCGATCTCGCCCGGCTTTCGCTCGCCGGCTCCGAGATCCGGCCCGAGATCGAGAACCGGGGAGCCGTCGGAACCGGTCTCGTGACCGCCACGCTGACTCTCGCGTCGGGCACCGGCTCCGTGATCGATGGCACGGGCTCGGTCGCCGACATCCCGCCCGGGTCGAGTGTCGTTCTCACGGACGGGTTCGAAGTCAGCGGCCCCGCGAGCACGGTCTTCGAGCTCACGGTCACCGACTCGGCCGGCCACGTCCTGACGCGACTCGTCGATCGGGAAGCTCCGCAAGGGGTCGGAGCTCCGCGCGCGTTGCCCCGGGACGGCGGCGCCGTCCTCACGTGGGACCCGAGCCCGGCCGCAGACCTTGCCGGCACGCGCGTCTTCGGCCGCAGTGCCCCCGGTCCGTGGCAGGAGGAGCTCGGGGGGAGTGCGCTCCCGAGCGCGCGGGCGGAAGTGGATTTCGCGGAGCGGTCGCGCGAGTTCCTGATTCTCGCGGTCGACGAGTCCGGCAACGTGACCGCTGATTCCGCGTTCGTGCTCGCCCACGCGGCGATCCCGATGCTGCCAGGCTGGCCGGTGCGCCTGGGCTCGGTCCTCGGGCCGGCGTCGTTCGCCGTGGCCGACCTCGACTCCGACGATTCCCCCGAGATCATCGTCGGCTCCATGTGGGAGTCGAACGCGATTCACGTCTTCCGCGCCGACGGCACCGAGTGGACCGACGGCGACGGCGACCCTGGCACGAGCGGGATCTTCGGGCAGGCGGATGACCGCGTTCTCTCGCCGCCGCTCGTGGCCGACGTCGACGACGATGGCGCCATGGAGATCTTCGCGGGATCCTACGACGGCAACCTCTACGGTTGGCGCACGGACGGTCCGGCCGATTCGCCGCCGCCGGCGCTGCCGGGGTGGCCGATCTACCAGGACATCAACGGTGTCCGGAGCGCGCCGGCCGTGGCGGACCTCGACGGTGACGGTGATCCGGAAATCGTCGCGGTGGTGAATCGGGGTACGGTACGTGCCTTCCATGTGGACGGGACGATCGTCGACGGCTGGCCGTACGCCGTCGCGCTCGGTGGTCTCGGTTCGTCGCCGGTGATTCACGACTTCGACGAAGATGGCTGCGACGACGTCGTGTTCGGGGCGACCGACAGCACCGTGCATATCGTGAGGGGTGACGGGACCGATCTGCCCGGCTGGCCCGCACCGGTCGGAGCGAAAGTGCAGTCGAGCCCGGTGCTCGTGGACGCCGACAGGGACGGCGACTTCGAGATCTTCGCCCTCGACCGCGACGGGTACCTCTGGGCGTTCCATCACGACGACCGAGACTCTACGCCGGGCGCGGACCCGCTGGCCGGTTTCCCGGTCGCGACGGCTCCGACCAGCGGATCGCCCCCGTCGCCGGCGGTGGCGGACTTCGACGAAGATGGCCTCCCCGAGATCGTCATCAACGGCGACGGCGAGGTCGCGATTCTGAGAATGGACGGCACGCCGTTTCCGGGAACCCCGATCGTCACGGGAGCCACCGGTATGAACTCTCCCGTGATCGCGGATCTCGACGGCGACCGCAGCTTCGACGTGCTCGTCGGAACGTTCGACTTCCGGCTCACGGCCTACGCGATCGACGGCAGTGTCTTGCCCGGCTGGCCGCGGACGTTCACCGAGAAACCGAGATCGACGCCGTACGTGGCGGATGTCGACGGCGACGGCGATCTGGACATCGCGCTCGCCGCGGACGACGCCTACGTCCGAGTCGTCGATGCGGACGGGCCGGCGATCAGCGGGGCCGCGCCATGGCCTGGTTACCAGGGCCCGTTCCACGCACGCGGCAAGTACATCCACGTGCCGCTGGGCTCGAGCGACGTGTCGGGAGATCCGATTCGGCCCGCCGTCATCTCCCTGCTGCCGGCAGCGCCGAATCCCTTCCGGTTCGGTACCACGGTCCGTTTCACGCTTCCGGAGGCACGGGCCGTGCGAATCGACGTCTTTGACGTGACCGGGCGGCGAGTGGCTTCTCCCGCGGTCGGCTCCTGGCCGGCGGGCGCCCACGCGGTCCAGTGGGACGGAAGGGACCTCTCCGGTCTTCCAGTCGCCTCCGGGGTCTACTTCATGCGTCTGGAGGCCGGCTCGACCCGGCAATCGGCCAAGGTGCTTCGGATCCGGTGACATGGTCCGCCAGAATCGGTAAGTGTGCTTCAGAATCCGTCCGGATCTGCCGAAAATCGTGGCGTAGAAGTCCGCTCGCCCTCTTTTAACCCGCTGAATTGACATGCGACGAGCGCGTCGGTATCCTCCTTGGCTGCTGTGGTGGGGTCCGGCACGTCCAGTGGGAGGTGCCGGAGTGAGTCAGCTGAGCAGGCAGGGTGCTCGCCCGATTTCGGGTGGTTTGAGGGCGGCCTGGGTCGGGTTTCTCGCTGTCGGGGGGTTCGGGGCGGCTCTCGCACAGACGCCGGTCGAGACGGCGTCCGAGGCGTCCCCGGAGCAGATTTCGAGGATCGTGACCGAGTCGAGTGTCTCGGCGGCGGAGGCCGCCGCTTCACTGCGAGCCCACGGAGTATCCGAAGAACAGGTCGAGGACCTTCTGGGGGCGGCCCCCGGAGACTCCCTGGGTGAGACGATCGTGAGCCCCGACTCCGCCTCGGCGGTCGAGGAACGCGTCGAGGAGGCGCCAGAGGAAGTCAGCGAGGAAGCGCATCAGGGGGGCGAGCTCGTCCCCTTCGGGTACAGCCTCTTCGAGAATTCCCCTGACAGCTACCGGCAGCCGACGTTCGGCCCGGTTGATCCGGACTACCCGCTGGGGGCCGGCGACACGATCGTCCTCGATGTATGGGGCGATACGGTGTTCCGGATCGAAGGGGAGCTGGATCGCGAGGGCGGCGTCAATCTTCCGGACGTGGGAAGGGTCGTTCTCGCCGGTCAGACCCTGGAGCAGGTGAGGCGAACTCTGCGCCACCGCCTCTCCGAGGTCTACTCGGGGCTCGACGAGAGCGACGGAGGGCGTGCGACGACGCACGTCTCGGTGACGGTCGGGGCCCTGCGGGTGATCAAGGTCTTCGTCGTCGGGCGGGCGCGCCGCCCCGGCGGCTACGACCTGTCGGCGGCGGCGACAGCGTTTCACGCTCTCTTCTTCGCGGGCGGGCCGACGCGACAGGGGTCGCTGCGGGACATCCGGGTGTTGCGGGGAGGCAAGGAGATCGCCGTCCTCGACGTGTACGACTACCTCCGGTCCGGGAAGCGCGACGGAGACATCCGGCTGGAGAACGACGACACGATCTTCATCCCGCCCACCGGGTCGCGGGTCGCGGTCCAGGGCGAGGTGAGGGAGAACGGGATCTACGAGCTTCGGCCGGGGGAGACCCTCGCGGAGATGCTGGCCACCGCGGGTGGGTTCACGGAACGAGCGTTCGGTGGCCGGATCCAGGTGGAGCGGATTCTCTCGCTCGAAGAGCAGGAAGAGACAGGGGAGGATCGGAAGATCTTCGATTTCGATTACGACGACCAAGCGCGAAGCCGGGCGCTGCGCGACGGCGACCAGGTCACGGTATTCCCCATCGCGGATCGAATGCGCAACTTCGTGACCGTGAGCGGAGACGTGCGTCGCCCCGGCACGTACGAGCTGCGTCCCGGCTCGAGCCTTCGCGACGTTCTTTCGGAGGCCGGGGGCGTACTCGAGACGGCGTTTCTCGAGCGAGCGCAGGTGATCCGTACACTGGACGACGAAACGCGGCACCAGCTCCCCGTGGACCTCACGAAGGTGCTGGCGGGGCAGCCGGACGAGGCCTTTGCGCTCGAGCCGCGCGACGAGATCGTCGTGTCCTCGATCTGGGATCTTCGCGACGAGCATTCGGTGTCGATCTACGGCGCGGTGCGGCGCCCGGGACAATACGAGCTGAGAGAGCGCATGACCCTCGGCGACCTGCTCCTGCAAGCGGGCGGCGCAACCGAGTACGCCTACGTCCAGGAAGTCGAGATCTCGCGAATCCGTCGGGAGAGGAACGAGGGGCTTCCGACCGCGGAGATCCTCAAGGTTCCTCTGACCGCTGACTACCTCGCGCATCGCGAGGGTGGCCTCGAGCTCCTGCCGTTCGACAACGTCTTCGTGCGCCAGCAGCCGAACTACGAGCTGCAGCGAAACGTGACGATCAGCGGCGAGGTCGTCTTCCCCGGCGTCTACACGCTCCGCCACCCCCAGGAGACGCTGGCGGAGGTGGTCGAGCGCGCGGGTGGACTGAAGGCCACCGCCTACCCGAAGGGCTTTTCGATGTTCCGCAACAAGGACGACGTGGGGCGCGTGGCGCTGGACCTCGAGCAGGCCTTGAAAGACATGGCGTCCAAAGACAACGTGATCCTCTTCGCCGGTGACGCGCTGCACATTCCGGAGGAGCCGAAGACGGTCACGGTGCGCGGTGCCGTCGGGTACCCCACGAGCTTCGTCTACGATCGGGGCTGGTCCATCGGGGACTACATCGACCGCGCGGGCGGGACGACAGAGAAGGCCGACTCGAAGCGGATCCACATCGTGTACTCCACGGGCGCGGCGGCCCGAGTGAAGCGTTTCTGGTTCGATCCGGAGGTCTTGCCCGGCAGCACGATCATGGTGCCGGTCAAGGAGGAAAAAGAGGGGATTCCCTGGGGGAACGTCATCCGGGATTCGGCCTCGCTGCTCGCAAGCGTCGCCACCGTAGTCTTGGTCGTGAATCAGGTCAACCGCAACAACTGAGGGAAGGAGTTCGAATGAGCATCGAGCCGCATGGTGGAGAGCTGATCGATCGGAGGGTGACCGCAAACGAACGCGACGAGCTGGTGGCGGAGGCTGCCGGACTCCCTCGCGTCGAGCTCTCGGACCGACAGATTTCCGACCTCGACATGATTGCGGTGGGAGCGATGAGCCCCCTGACCGGTTTCATGGGGGAAGAGGACTACCGCAGCGTCGTCGACGACATGCGCCTCGCGAACGGGACGCCGTGGCCGTTTCCGATCACGCTCCGCGTCGATCGGGAGCTCGCCGGGACGATCCAGGGACGAGCCGCGCTGTGGGCCGGCGACAAGCTCCTGGCCTTGATGGACGTAGCCGACCGGTTCAGCGCCGACAAGCGCGCCCAGGCCACCAAGGTGTACCGCACGGACGACGAGGCCCATCCGGGCGTGGCGGCGCTCTACGCGTCGGGAGACGTGATGCTGGCCGGCCCGGTGAAGGTCGTCGATCGACCCGAGCGCCCCTTCCCGAATCATCAGAACGATCCGGCGGAACTTCGCGCCAAGTTCGACGCCCTCGGGTGGAAGACGATCGTCGGTTTCCAGACCCGGAACCCGGTTCACCGTGCGCACGAGTACCTGCTCAAATGTGCGATGGAGATCGTCGACGGGGCCTTGATCCATCCGCTCGTCGGCGAGACCAAATCGGATGACATTCCGGCCGACGTCCGCATGCAGTGCTACCAGACGCTTCTGGACAACTACTTCCCGGATAACCGCGTCTGCCTTTCGGTGTATCCGGCGGCGATGCGTTACGCGGGTCCGCGCGAAGCGATTTTCCACGCCCTGACGCGGAAGAACTACGGGTGCACACACTTCATCGTGGGTCGAGATCACGCAGGTGTCGGCGACTATTA
>JALGZO010000309.1 GCA_025774865.1 bacterium
GGCGACGGATTCTTTGTCTACGTGCGCGACCTCGACTCCCGCGAGCTCTGGTCCGCGGGCGTGCAGCCGACCTTGCGCGCGCCGTCCGAGTATCGTGTCGCCTGGGAGCCGGGCCGGTTCGAGATCACCCGGGTCGATGATGAGATCGAAACGCACCTGGAGGTCTGCGTACCGCCCGATCGTGCGCTCGAGCTTCGCCGCCTCACGCTGCTCAACCGATCCTCACGGCCGCGCCGCCTCGAGCTCACGAGCTACGCGGAGATCGCGCTCTGCGACGCCGCCGCGCACGCAGCGCACCCCGCTTTTTCGAAGCTCTTTCTTCAGACCGAGCACGAGCCCGCCGGGAACGCGCTGCTCGTCCGCCGCCGCCCGCGCAGGAACGGCGAGACACATCCCTGGGTGGTCCACGCGATGCTCGATCAAGAGCCGGATTTCGAGACCGATCGGGCCCGCTTCCTGGGCCGAGGGGGCTCCCGGCACGCGCCGCACGCGCTCGGGGAGGACATGCTCTCTCGCACCGTCGGGAACGTGCTCGATCCGGTGCTCAGTCTCCGCCGCGCGGTCGAGCTGGAGGCCGGGCAGAAAGCGGAGACGGTGCTCGTGCTCGGCGCGGACCCCGATCGCGACGGTGCACTCGAGCTCGTCGAGGGACTCCGCGACGTCGCGGGCACCTTCCACCGCGCGCAGCATCAAGCGCGGGAGCTGATGGGCCGGCTCGGTCTGGCCGAAGACGAGGCCGCCCATCTCCAGACGCTCGCGGGCGCAATCCTCTTCGGGCATCCGGAGCTCTTCGCATCCCCTCCTCGGCCTCGCACGGCGCTCGACTACTGGAACTCAATGCGGATCCCGGTCGTTCTTCCCGCGGGTCACGACGGCGACTTTCGTGAACCGAGCCTCGGCACCGCGGATGATGACGAGCCGCTCGCACTCCTCGGGGCGAAGAACGAGCAGTCCCACGAGATCCCGTCCACGGTCGGGAAGCCGACCGGCGCCGATCCGGAGACGCTACGGCACTTCAATGGACTCGGAGGTTTCAGCGAGGACGGAACAGAGTACGTGATCCGGCTCCGCCGCGAGGGTGGCCGACTCCGCCTCCCCCCGAAGCCCTGGATCAACGTCATCGCGAACGAACGGTTCGGCTTCCTCGTGAGCGAGACGGGGGCCGGTTACACCTGGCGGGGCAACAGTCGCGAGCACCGTCTCACGCCCTGGTCCAACGATCCCGTGCTGGATCCCCCTTCCGAAGCACTCTACGTGCGCGACGAAGAGAACGGGGAATTCTGGTCTCCGCTCCCGGGCCCGGCTCCCGGTCCCGGCGAGTACGAGATGCGCCATGGATTCGGTTACAGCCGGTGCCGGCACCTCGGACACGGGATCGAGCACGAGACGACGCTGTTCGTCCCGCAGGAGGACTGCGTGCGCATCTGCCTGGTTCGGCTGACGAACTCCGGCGAGGCTCCCCGCCGGGTTTCGCTCTTCTCCTATTATCGTCTCGACCCGGGACCGGCCTCTCGGCGTTCCATCTCGACGACGATCGATCCCCACGGCACGGTGCTCGCCCGGCGCCGTCCCGACGACGACTACCCCGACAGCGTCACGTTCGCAGCCGTCGCGGCACCCGCCAAAACGGCAGTTCATGCGACCTGCGACCGTCGGGGATTCCTCGGGGGGAACGGGCGGACCGCCTCGCCGGCCGCGCTGCGTCGCGCAGAATCGCTGGATGGAGCGAGCGGGACCGGACCCGACGTCTGCATCGCCCAACAAACCGAGCTCCGGCTCGCGCCCGGCGCCACGATCGAGGTTGCATTCCTGTTCGGCGAGGAAGACGGTGAGCGGGAGGCGCACGCGGTCGCCGAGCGGTACCTCCGCCCCGGCGCGATCGACGCCGCCCTCGAGCAGGCGACCGCGTTCTGGAAGCGAACGCATTCCGCCGTTCGGATCGAGACCCCGTCGTCGGCGCTGGATCTGCTCGCCAACGGATGGCTCGCGTATCAGACTCTCGCGTGCCGGATCTGGGGCCGCTCCGCGCTCTACCAGTCCGGCGGTGCGTTCGGCTTTCGCGATCAGCTGCAGGACTCCTCGGCACTCATCCTCCTCCGGCCGGACATCGCGCGCGAGCAGATCCTCCGGAACGCCTCTCATCAGTTCGCCGAAGGGGACGTCCTGCACTGGTGGCATCCGCCCCGGTCGTGCGGGATCCGTACCCGCTTCGTGGACGATCTCCTCTGGCTGCCCTACCTGACCGCGTTCTACGTGAGATCTACGGGCGACTGGTCCGTGCTCGACGAACCCCTCCCGTTCCTGACCGGGCGCGAGCTCGCTCCCGGTGAGGACGAGGCGTTTCTGACGCCGGAACGCGCCGGCGAGTCCGCGGATCTCTACGAGCATTGCGTTCGCGCGCTCGATCGATCGCTCGGCACGGGTGGGCACGGGCTGCCCCGGTTCGGAACCGGGGACTGGAACGACGGAATGAACCGGGTCGGTCGCCTCGGCCGCGGTGAGAGCGTATGGATGGGGTTCTTCCTCTACCGTGTTCTCGGCGATTTCCTGCCGGGGTGCGAGCGACGCGGCGACCAGCCGAGACGGGACCGCTACCGCGAGCACCGCGACGAGCTCCGGAGCGCCCTGGAGGAGTCCGGTTGGGACGGCGAGTGGTACCGCCGCGGCTACTACGACGACGGCACGCCGCTCGGCTCGCGGCACAGCAACGAATGCCGGATCGACGCGCTCGTGCAGGCGTGGTCGGTGCTCTCGAAGGCGGCGGCCCCCGATCGGGCCGACCGGGCGATGGACGCCGTCGAGCGTGAGCTCGTCTCGCGCGAGGACGGTTTGATCCGCCTCCTCACACCGCCCTTCGACGAGACGCCCCTCGATCCCGGCTACATCAAAGGCTACGTTCCCGGCGTTCGCGAGAACGGCGGGCAGTACACGCATGCCGCGCTCTGGGTCGTTCGTGCGATGGCGGAGCTCGGAAGGAACGATCGCGTGGCCGAGCTGCTCGAGCTTCTCAACCCGGTCCACCACGCCTCCACGCCGGAGCAGGTCGAGCTCTATCAAGTCGAGCCGTACGTGGTCGCCGCCGACGTCTACGGAGCTCCGCCTCACGTGGGCCGGGGTGGGTGGACCTGGTACACCGGTTCGTCGGGCTGGATGTACCGCGTGATCCTGGAGTCGCTCCTCGGATTCCGGATCGTCGGCGGGGACACGGTGGAGCTCGCGCCCTGCGTGCCGGATACCTGGCCTGAGTTCGGAGTGCGCTACCGGCCGGACGACGCGACCCGATGGGAGTTCCGGATCACGAATCCGACCGGACAGGCGCGTGAAGTCGTCGCGGTGACGATCGACGGGGAGCCGGTCGTGGTCGAGGGCGGCATCGGTCGCATTCCCCTGATCCGCGACGGGCGCCAACACCGCGCCGACCTCGTGCTGGGAACGAGCGAGAGCGGGCGGTCTTGACTCGCCGCTCGAACGGAGAGCTCCTCACGGCCGGATGACGACGACCGCGGGGAGCTTCGTCACGAGCGCTTCACCCCCGGTCGGCGGCCTCACCACGATTCCGGATGCCGGCATTCGCAGCGCACCTTCCATCTCCACGATCGTCGCCTCGCCGTCGAGCCGCGCGGAAAAAGTGATCGGGCCATACCGGGTTCGCAACCCGCGGATCCCCACGGGACCCTCGGACAGCCAATCGAAGGGCAGACCGGCCGCTACCACGAGCGCGCCGTCCTCCCGCTCGTATGCGAACAGGTCCAGCGCGGAACGAACGAAGTCGGTGCCGACCCAGGAATGCGGCAAGTCCCCGAGAAAGCGCGGCGTCCGCAACTGGGAAGAGACGACCTCCGGCCACTGGCGCCAACCGGGCGGGCGGCGGTGTTCGAGGAAGAAGTCCACGAGCTCGTTCGCGCGATCCCGCCAGCCGAGCCGCACGAACGCACCGATGTTCCGAGTCTCGTACGGAGTGAACGCGTCCCACGGTTCCCCGCCGCGTCGATCGTCGAAGAACTGCCAGTAGCGCTCGAACGTGGCGGTAACCGCCCCGCGCGGCAACACGCCCCCGGCGTGCGCCGGCGACAGGCCGACCGTCGTCGAAGTCGCGTCGAAGTCGCCGAGATCGGCGCAGCCGGGAATATAGTCGATCCGGTGTCGCTCCATCGCGTGACCGATGGAGGCCACCAGGTCGCGCTCGAACTCGTCCCGGATTACCTCGAGGCGGGCGCGCTCGCCCTCGTGCCCGAGCTCGCCCGCCAGAAATGCGGCGTCCTTGAAACCGCGTAGCGCGAAGAAATCGTCCCAGTAGGAGTGCATGGGCTTGGCCGAGTACCCCTCGTGACTGATCGAGGGTGGCAGGATGCCGTAGAACTCCTGGCGGTCCGGATCCTCGAACGCGGCGGTTCTTCGCCGTTGCCGGAGGGAGTCGAGGTAGCCCGCCGCCGCGACCACGCGCGGCCACATACGCGCGAGTACGTCGTGGTCGTCCGTGTAGCGGTAGTACTCCGCCACGAGGAAGATGAACTCACCGTTGCTGTCGTGCTCCGGCACGGGGTCCGCACCGCGCCAATCGACGACACACGGCACCTTCCCGTCGTCATACTGATACGGCGCGAACCACTCGAGGAACTCGAGGACGACATCGGAGTGGCCCATGCGAAGAAGGGCCGACGAGGTGAGCGAACCGTCCCGGATCCACGAACGTGCGTACGCGCGCGAGCCGGGCTGAATCGCGGGGCCGGACCGGTTGACGAGGACCCAGCCGAGCTGCGCCTTCAGAGTCTCCTCGAACTCTCGCGCGATCGGGGGAAGCTCGAAGGCCACACGGCCCAGTCGGGACTCCCAGGCCGACCGCGACCGTTCCCGCGCCGCAACCAGGTCACCTCGTGGCACCGGCGCGCCGGGATGGAGGGGGAACACGATTTCGACCGTACGCTCCGCCCCGGCCGCGAGCTCCACCGCGTAGGCGAGCGCGGCGGACGCGGCCCCGAACGGATCACGGACCGAAGCGGCCGCTCCTACCGTGCCATGACCCAGGTGATCGACGACGATGTCGCCGCCGTCGAATGACACCGCACCGAACGAGTCCGGCCGCGTCACGCAGTTCACCGCCCTATCCCCGTCGACGTAGATCGAGTCTCCTTCTCGCGTGATCTCGTGGACTCGCGCCGTTCCTCCGATCGTGTTGAGGTCCTGCGACGGGGGATTGGTCTGGAACGGTCGGAGCGCGAGGTACAGCGAGCCCGCGGTGGGATCGGTTCCGTCGTTGCGAACGGCGTACCGGACGACGACGGAAGACCCGCCCGGCTCTCCGACGGCGACCGCGGAGATGGTCAGTTGCAGGTCGTCGTACCGCCACGTCACGCGCGGCATCGGCAGGAAGCCCGCCTCGAGCGACTGCTCGCCTTGTACGTCGGCCCACGTCACGAGCCGGTCGTTCCAGAAGACGAACGGCTCGATCGAGAAGCGCTCCTTGCCGGTTCCGGTCATCCCGTCCTCGTTGAACAGGCACTCGCGCGAGTCGCCGTCGAGGCCGACCACGGTCCAGTAGGACTGCTCGCCCGAGATCCCACGTGGATACGAGCCTCGGGGAGCATCCTTCGCGATCGCGGCGAAGAACGCCTCGCGCGTCGCCGACCATTCGATCGGTTGGACGGCGAGGCCGGTGAGAACGGGGGAGCCGTCTCCGTGCGCATCCACGATGCGAAGGCGCAGTTGCCGGGATTCCGACTCGGGGAGGTAGAGGTCGTCGCGTCCGCCGTTTCCCCCGGAGACCGTGCGGAGCGCACGCCAGTGGGTCTCGTCGTGTGACGCTTCGACCACGTAGCCCGTCGCGTTCCGATCCGCGGCCCACTCGACCGTCAAGCCGCCGTACTCGCGGACGCCCCCGAAGTCGAGCGCGATCCAGCGTTCCGCGTCTCCGGCGTCGGGCGCCCACCCCGTGGCGACATTCCCGTCCAGCGCCGAGGCCGCGTCGTGTCCGGAGAGCGCCGACGACGCCTTGACGACCGGATCCGGAAGCGGCGCACCAGGAGGCGGCAGCTCGACAAGCCGAAGCTCGTCGATCCACACCGAGCCCGTCCCGCCGCTTCCCGCGGTCACCGCCAACTCGATCGCCGCGACGTGTTCGATCTCCCCACCTCCGAGCGGTCCCCAGGCGAACGAAATGTGCCGCTTCTTGATCGCGACGCGCCGCCACTCGCGGGGGAAGTCCATGTCGCGGCGCACCGACCACCAGACGTTCTCTCCCGTCGAGTCGATGAGCTTGAACTCGAGATGGTTCGGGAGCGCGTCGCCCCGGATCCGGAACGAGAACGCGTAGTTCTCGGGCAGGTCGAGCGCAAGCTCCCGGCGAGCGACCGCGTAGCCACCCCCGGAGAATCGAAAGTCGAGCTGCAACGCATTCCCCGAGAAGCCCGGGCCGGCGCGAATGTCGAGTGCGACGCCGTCCGCGGGATGGGCCGTCCAGCCGGTCACGTCCTCGAAATCATCCACCACGGCCGGATCGGCCGACGACGCGGGCGACGACGAGACGGCGCAGAACGCGGCCGCGATCGCGACGCCCCGGGCCGGACCGCGCGTCATTCGCGAATCCCTCCGGCGAGGAGGCCCCGCACGTACGTCCGCTGGAACGCGAGAAAGACGACGAGCGCCGGCAGCACCGTGAGTACGGATCCCGCCATCATCAGCTCCGTGTCCTGCACGTGCTCACCGGACAGGTTCGCGAGCGCGACGGGGAGCGTGTACATCGAGTCGTCGCTCAGGACGACGAGCGGCCACATGAAATCGTTCCAGGCCGCCAGAAACGTGAACGTCGCCATCGTGACGAGGATCGGTCGAATGACGGGCAGCAGAACCGTCCAGAAGATCCGGACTTCGCCCGCGCCATCGATGCGGGCCGCGTCGAGAAGATCGTCGGGTACGCCGAGCACGTACTGTCGGATCAGGAAGATCCCGAACACGCTCGCGAAGTACGGGATCATCACGCCCAGGTACGTGTTCACGAGCCCCAGCTCGCGCAGCAGGAGGAACAGTGGGAGCATCCCGACCTGCGCCGGGATGACGAGCGCCATCGTGAGTCCCCGGAAGATCCGTTCTCGTCCCGGAAACGCGAGCTTCGCGAACGCGTATCCCGCCATGGCGTTGACGATCACCGAGACGACCGTGGCACCGGTCGTCACGACGACACTGTTGAAGAAGTGGCGCGCGACGTCGAGACGCGTGAACAGGTCGATGTAATTGTGGAGCGACGGGGCCTCGGGGAGGAAGCGGGGCGGTACGGTGTTCGCCTCCCCCGCCCGCATGAGCGACGCGCCCACCATCCAGACGAGCGGGGCGAGCGTGATCAGTGCGCCGAGGGCGAGCGCCGCGTGCGTCGCGACCCAGATCGCGAGCTTCCGCATCATCGTCGCCCCGGCGAGAGGCGCAGTTGAATGAGAGTGCCGATCAATGTGATCACGAGCAGCACGGCCGCGAGCGAGGAGGCCGCTCCCATTCTCCACCAGCGGAAGCCTTCCTCGTACATGAGCAGAACGAGACTTCTTGTGCTCCCGAGGGGTCCACCCTGCGTCATCACGTACGGCTCGGCGAAGAGCTGGAAATACCCGATCATCGTCGTGACGCTCACGAAGAGGAAGACGGGGGCGAGACCGGGGAAGGTGACGTACAGGAAGCGCCGCCAGGCTCCCGCGCCGTCCAGAGCGGCCGACTCGTACAGAACTTCCGGGATGGCCTGCAGGCCGGCCACGAAGATGATCATGTTGTAGCCGAAGTTCTTCCAGACGGCCAACACGATGATCGCCGGCATGGCCCACAGCGGATCGGCGAGCCAGTCGACGGGACCCAATCCGAGGAAGCCGAGCGCGTGATTCGCCAGTCCGTAGCGCGGATGGTAGAGGTAGCGCCACACGATCGCCACGGCGACCAGCGTCGTCACGACCGGCGTGAAGAATACGGTACGAAAGAGACCACGCCACCGCACGAGGTGGCCACTCAGCAGGAGCGCACTGGCCAGCGAGACGAAGACGGACAGCGGTCCGCCGACCAGTACATAGTAGAGCGTGTTCCGCACCGCACCGCGAAAGGCCGGATCCGTCGTGACGGACACGTAGTTGTCGATCCCCACGAAGCGAGTCGTCTCGGGAGCGCCGATCGAGTAGACGTCGAAGTCCGTCAGGCTCAGGAGCAACCCGGACGCAACGGGCAGGAAGAAGAAGAATCCGATCAGCCCGAGCGCGGGCGCCAGGAAGAGCCACGCCGCGCGCGTCTCCGCGCGGGGAGCGCGCACGCTCATGATCCCGGCTCGCGCACGGAGCGCAACCGGTCGCGCTCCAGTAGCCACCGCCGCTTCTCGAGAATCCGTTCGACGTCCTGGTCCAGGAGCTCGAGCGCCTCGCCGGAGGACGCGGCCCCGCGGGCCGCCAGCTCCGCCCGCTCGCGCACCTTCGACGCGATCTGCTCCCACTCCGGGATCTTCGGCGTTGGTTCGACGCGTTGCAGCTGATCCCAGAACGCACGGATCCGAGGCTCCCGCGACAGTTCCGAGTCTTCCCACGCTTCCCGGCGCGCGGGCAGGTCACCGGTCAACCGATAGAAGCGCAGCTGCTGCTCCGGCTGCGACAGGAACTCGACGAGTCGCCAGACTGCGTCCTTGTGGCGGGAGCTCCGGAACATCACGAGACTCGCACCGCCCGCGAGCGACACGCCGGGGCCGTCGGGCCCGGGGAGAGCCGCGGTGCTCCAGGCATCCCGAAGCTCTTCGGGCAGCCTCCGTTCGAACTCGCCGAGATTCCAGGGACCGGTGATGTACATCGCGAAGTAACCGCGCTCGAACTCCTGGTAGAGGTTCGCGATTTCGTTCTCTGCGACCGGGGGAGCGAGCTCGTCCCGGAAGAGCTCGAGATAGAAGTCGAACCCGCGGCGAAACGCCTTCGCGGAGAACGCACCGCGCGTCGCGTCGTCTGCGAGCAGTGAGGAACCCGCCTGCAGCCCGAAGATCACGGGCGCGGTCCACTCGTTGATCGGAAGGAATACCGCGAAGCGATCCGGCCCCACCACCTTCTTGACGGCCTCCATGGCGCTTCGCCACTCGCTCCACGTCCGCGGCACCGACTCGTAGCCCGCTTGCTGGAGGATGTCCTGGCGATAGAAGAGAACCCGCGTGTCGACGTACCACGGGAGTCCGAAGAGTACGTCGTCGATCACGTTCGTGTCCCAGATCCCGGAGAAGAACGCGGCGGGTTCCACCGTGGCCGACTCGCCTACCCACCGATCGAGCGGCTCGAGCGCCTTCAGCGCAGCGAACTCCGCGATCCACGTGTTCCCGAGCTGCGCGAGGTCCGGCGTCGCTCCACCGACGAACGCCGTGAGGAGCTTCTCATGCGCGGCTGACCAAGGAATCTGCTGAACCTCTACGCGAATGTCCGGATTCGCGCGCTCGAAATCGCGCACGAGCGCCTGGACGACTTCTCCTTCGCGCCCCATCGCCCAGAAGCGGAGCGTCGTGCGCGCGTCGCCGCTCCGATCGCCGCAACCCGCGCCGGTCGCGACGGCGAGAGCACAGGCCGCCGCCAGCCCCCGGTTCACGGGCCCTCCGGCAACTCGTCGAGCCAGCCTCCGCGGAAGCCGGCGCGCCGGAGCCCGCGAATCACATGGGCGTTTC
>JALGZO010000310.1 GCA_025774865.1 bacterium
AGAGGTCGAAAGCGCGGCGCGATGCGAATTCGGATGCGGCGAGCGGAAGCGGACGGTGACACGGGACGGAGGTCGCCCCCGCGGGGTGTCCCTCGCTCCGCAGCTGCTCTCCTCGCCAAACATCCAAGCCTCTCGTGGTGGCTGCGGTGCGCCATGCGGTTCGAGGGACACCCCGCGGGGGCGACCTTCGTCCCGCCGACCTCCGTCCCGCGGAGAGGTGCCCTCTGGAGCTGCCGTTGTCGTCCCGCCGACTCCCAGCCCCGGTGCTCGACATCCGTGGGCAGGCTCAAGTGGTTACAGGTCAGCCGTTTCCAGTCGAGCGCCCTTCCCCCGACACGAATTGTGGACTCATGGGTCCAGTTCTCGTAGATTGGGCGAGAACCAGCCCGTCCATCCAGGGATCCGCGCTTCCGCCCCGCCGTCGCACCGCGGGTCTGAGCACAGAGAAGAGGTGCAGACATGAACTCGAACGTGGCCGAACGAGCAGCCGGACCGGCCCTGGACACGCTGCCCGGAGACGACGTCCGGCAGATCATGTGGCGCTTCAGCGACCGGTACGATCTCCAGATGGTCGTGCAATCGGCGCGCTCCATCGCCCGCGGGCCCGTGGCTCGACTCGTGGCCGAAGGCGCCCGTCACTCGCACGAGTGGACCGACGAGAAGGCGAAGCTCCTCGACGCCTTCGACGAAGCCGGTCTCACGTCGCTGTACATGAGCCCGGAGCACGGCGGCTATCTCGTCGGTCCGAAGAACCTGGCCATGGCTCTCGCAGCGTTCGAGCTCGCCTGGGTCGACGGCGGCGCCGCTACCTGCAGCCTCGCCGGAAACCTCGCGCTCGCGCCCATTCACGAAAGAGGGACCGCCAAGCAACGTCAGCTCTACATGGCCCGTTGCGTGCCGGGCGGTGAAGAGAAGACCTGGCGCGGCGCGTTCTGTCTCACCGAGCCTCTGCCGGGTGTCGGAGTCGAGACCGGCGTGCTCTCGGGCAAGATCCGAGTGGCCGAGTGGAAAGAGGGGGCTGAACCTCTGGTCCGAGTGGAGAAGCGAGGCCGCTTCATCACGAACATGGGGTTTGCGAACTTCGTGACCGCGGCCGTGGAGTCCGACGACGAGCGCATCAAGGGAAGTTGCGTGATCGTGCTCGAAGAAGACGATCCCGGCACGTTCGACCGGGGCACCCCCACGAAGAAGATGGTCCATCAACTTTCGTCCACGACGGATCCGATCTTCTCGCTCACGGTGCCCGCCAGTCGGATCGTCGGCGGCTACACCGTCCAGGATCGCGTGATCGTTCCGAATTACAACCACGGCCAGGTGATCGAGAGCGTCTTCCGTCGCACGCGCGTCACCGTGGGGCTCATGTCGTCGGCGAAGCTTCTTTCCGCCGTGGAGCCCCTCATCCGCTATCAGCGCCAGCGCTTCCGTGGCGGCGCGGCCGAGAATCCGGGAACGCCGCGCTTCGAGATGGGGCTCCAGCAGAAAGAGGACGTGGTGCACCGGCTCGTCGACGTTTGGGCGACGGGCGAAGCGAGCGCGTCGCTGGGATTCGCCGCGGCACGTCACTTCGATGCCTTCGATCTCGTCGAGATGAAGAAGGAAGACGTCTTCCTCGAGCGCGGGATCGACGGTACCCGGGCCCAGATGAGGGAGCTCAAGAAGGTGAAGGAGCGGGCGCTGGAGTATCTGAAGCTGCGACGCTTGCCGGAGGACGGACGGGATCGCGAGCGATTGGACGTGCTCGCAGCCGATCCCATGGTCGAGTATGTGGTGGGCGACTCCGTCGCGAACGTGATCTGCCCCGCGTGCAAGCTCTGGAACACGGGCCATGGCGCGAACGTGATGCGCGAGGCCGTCAGCATGATGGGAGGCTACGGCATCACCGAGGACTGTCCCGGCTTCCTCGCCCACAAGTGGATGGACACGCAGCTCGAGGCCACCTACGAGGGGCCGGAAGCGGTGCAGCGCCGTCAGCTCTCCGTCACCATGACGGACGAGGTCTTCCTGGCCCAGTTCCGGGGCTGGATCGGCGATCTCCGTCTCATCGCGAGCCGGCGTCCGGGGACCGGAGCGTGCACGCTCGCTTCGTCGATGGAGCTCTGGCTCTGGACGCTGCAGCATCTTCTGCACTCGGAGGATGCGGACGGGAAGCCGCTCTACCGCGGCCACCGTCAGGGAGTCACGTTCGCGATGGCCGATGCGGTCTGCTGGCTCCTCGCGTCGCGCTTTCAGATGCTCGACGTCGTCAAGCTGGAGGAGGATGGAGCGGAGGATCCGGAGCTGGCCGAGAGTCGGTCTGGCTACGTGCAGTTCTTCACCGACCTCTGTCACGTGCAGGCTGCCCGTGCGGCCGGCGAGGTAGGGCGCATCTGTACGGAGCTCACATTCGGCTACAACCGGCATCCTTCCTGGGAAGGCGGCGGCGGCTGCTTCACCGCGAACGAGCTGATCCAACTCGAGGGAATCATGCCGGGGATCGACGCGGGGGAGCACGCGTTCGGCGACGTGATCGAGGCCGACGGTTCGCATGCACCGAAGGCCGGCCCTTGCGCCAGCTTCCGCGGGATGGAGCAATTCGAGCGCCTGCGACGGAAGCTGGATGGCTGCGTCACCGGTGCGCGGCTCGCGAAGGACCGCGCGGCACACGCGCTGACCCACGTGGCGATTCCAGAAGCTCTCGACTACCCGCAGTAGAGGGGCGGACGAAGGGAGAGCAGGGCATGGACGTCGAGCGCCAGACCCTCGAGGTGGACATCGCCTGTGTCGGGTTCGGCCCCGCGACCGGCGGCTTCCTCACCACACTGTCGCGCGCCCTCGAAAACGAGGACGGCACGGGGGCGCTCGAGAGCCGAGTGATGCCCGGGATGCCGCTTCAGGTCGTGTGCTACGAGCGCGCAGAAGACATCGCATTCGGAGTGTCGGGTGCAGTCACGCGGGGGCGCGGCATCCGTCGGTCGTTTCCCGAGCTCGATCCGACCGAGATTCCGATGGCGCAGCGAGTTACCGGCGAGAAGGTCCTCTACTTGCTCGACCCGATCGGCGCGAGCCGAAGGACCCGCGGAGTCCAGTGGCTTGATCGAACGCTCGGCATCGTCGGGTCAGCCCGTCGCGACGACGCGATCGAGCTGCCGTGGATCCCCGGTTTCCTCCGAAAGCACGATGGCTTTCTCTTCTCGCTGGGCCAGTTCAACCAGTGGGTCGGCGCGCGTCTCACGGGCGAAGGACGGGTGCAGATCTGGCCGGGGATGCCGGTCGCGGAGGCCCTCGTGGAGGACGACCGCGTGGTGGGCGTGCGTCTCCTCGATCAGGGTACGGACCGCGCCGGGAATCCGGACGCCGGGTACATGCCCGGCATGGACGTTCGGGCTGACCTTACGGTGGTGGCCGACGGTCCGGTCGGTCCGGTCGGGCGGCAGCTCGACGAGCGCTTCGGGGTTCCCGAAGGACACGAGCGGGACGACTGGGCGGTCGGGATGAAGATGGTCGTCGATCTCCCCGAGGACTCCGGGCTCGAGCCGGGCACGGTGCTCCACACGCTCGGCTATCCGGAGCCGGAGATCTTCGGATTCCTCTATGTGCATCCGGACCGGGTGGCGTCGCTCGGAATCTTCGTACCGAGCTGGCTGGACTCTCCCGTGCGGTGTTCGTATCGGTATCTCCAGCACTGGATGCAGCATCCGCGACTTTGGCCGCACCTGAAAGGGAGCGCCATGCGTTCCTGGGGAGCGAAGTCGATTCAGGAGGCCGGGCGGCGCGGCGAGCCGATTCTCGCGGGCGACGGCTGGGCGCGCATCGGAGAGGGTTCGGGCAGCACGAATGTGCTCACCGGCTCGGGCGTGGACGAAGCGTGGACGACGGGCGCGTTGCTGGCGGAGGGCGTGATTCGATTGCTCCGTGAGAGGCGCGAGCTCGACGCGAAGAACCTCGACGAAGCCTATGTGCGGCCGCGGCGGGAGAGCTGGGTGGAGCGCGAAGGTCGGATCGCGGAGCACGCGCGCGACGGCTTTCAGCGCGGGTTCTTGCCGGGTCTCGTCGGTATGGGACTCAGCGGACTCACAGGGGGCAGGCTCCACCTGAAGGGTGACGGGCGAAGGTCGCACGAGCGCGTCCCCACTCTCGAGTCCTGGTGCGACGGACGGATCTCCGCGCAGGAGGTCCAGCGGCTCCGGGTGGAGAGCGCGGCGAAAGGGGTGGCGCTGCACGACGCGATCATGGATCGGTGCGGCTGGCCGCCCATCGAGCCCGACGGCAAGCTCTTCGTCTCGCATCAGGATGCGCTCCTCCTCGGGGGTAAGGTCCAGGCGCCGCCAGGGTACGCGGACCACGTGGTCTTCACGTACCCACACCTCTGCGAGCACTGCGAGAACAAGCTCTGCATCGAGATCTGCTCGGGTCAGGCAATCACTCCCGGGGAGAACGGCGTGCCGCTCTTCGACCGCGAGAAGTGCGTGCACTGCGGCGCTTGTCTGTGGAGCTGCACGCAAACTGTGGAGGGAGAGCTCGGTCGCAAGAACCTCGCGTTCCGTACGGGCGCGGGCGGTCTGCATACGGTCGAAAACTAGAAGGGAGAAGCGATGAGCGCAGAGCTTCACGTCGTCGTCTGCGGAGGGCTCGTGCCGGATCCGCTGCAATCCCTCGAGCCCGTGTCGGGTCCGGACGGCCCCGGCCTCAAGAACGAAGCGATGCTGCCGTCGGTGCTCGATCCCTGGGCGGCGCACGCTCTGTACGAGGCCGCCCACCTGGCGGAGAGCGTGTCGGACGCGCGAGTCTGGCTCGTGAGCCTCGGCCCCAAGGCGCGTCTGCAACAGCTCATGATGACGATCGCGCAGAAGGTTCCCTTCGAACTGGTGGCGGTCGACGGGCCGGCGACTGGCTTCATGGACTCGCGCGAGGTCGCCTCCGCGCTCGCGCAGTCGATCGAGGGTATCCCGGAGCTCGACCGGTCGCGACTCCTTCTCTTCGGTGGCTGTGCTTCCGCGTCGCGCGACGCCGGAGTCACGATGCAGCTGGTGGGCGAGCTTCTCGGCATCGGCGATCAGTTCCTGTCGGTCGATGCGCTCGCCGTCGAAGAGGGGGGTGCCCTGAAGATCCACGAACGCGTGGAGGGTGGACGCTATCTCGTCTCGCGCTGCGCCGGTCCGCCGGCGGTGCTGGCCTGGGCGACCGGCAGTCTTCCGGAGCCGCCCAACAATCCCAAGATCGGTATGACGAACATGCGCACGATCATGCCCGCGCTCCAGAAGGCGTCGCCGGCGTCGATGTCGCGGGACGCCGTCACGTACGCGAACGTCGAGGTTCCCGCGCAGCGGCGAGACACGCGAATCGTCAAAGACGTCCCGACCGACGAGATCGCGCGCGAGCTCGTCGAGTGGATCGGAGGGTAGCGCCGTGGAACGGATTCTCTTTCTCGCGCACACCGACTCCGAGAACGCACTTCCTGCCACGGCTCGCGAAGTGCTCCGCGGTGCCGTCGATCTGGCCGGCTCACTCGAGGCCGAGCTCTCGGTCGGCCTCTTCGGCCGAGAGGTGGAGGCGGCAGCCGATACGATCTCGGCGTGTGGCGCGGTGCGGTTTCTCGGAGTCGCGGGCGACGACTTCGGCGTATCCCGCTACTCCACGGACGTCGCCGCCGGCGAGGCTCTCGTCGGCGCGGCGAACCCGACGATCATCATCGCCCCCAGCACGTCGCGGGTGGCGCGCTCGCTGCCGGGCACGGCGCAGCGGGTCGACGGCCGCGTCGACACGCGGATCACGGGTCTCTCCGTCGAAGGGCGAGAGCTCCGCGTGCAGCGCTGGTATTACCGTCAGCGAATGGTCGCCACGCAGACCCGCGCGCAGCGTCCCTGGTTCCTCGTCGTGGAGTCGGGCGTGTTCGAGCCGTGGAAGGGCGAGGGCGGAGCGGCGGAGATCGAGGAGGTATCGGTCCCGTTGACGGATGTCCATCGCCGCACCGAGGTTCTCGGCCTCGAAGAAGCGGCCGCTGACACGCAGACGATCCGCCCCGATGCCGAGGTTCTCTTCGTCGCGGGGGCAGGATGGACGAAGAAGCAACAAGACGGGCAAGCGCACGCGAAGGAAGCCGAGTCGCTCATCCGCCGCTTCCTCGACGCGTCGAGAGCCTCCCTTGGCAGCAGCAAGTCGCTCGTGGATCAATCCGGCGAGGGGCAGGACGTGATCCCCTTCATGACGCACCTCAACCAGGTGGGACAGACCGGCGCCACCCCCCGTCACCCGAAGGGTCTCTCCACGTGTTGCCACGGGGAGGAGCCGCACGTCGTCGGCTGGCGGTTCATCACGGAGCGGCGCGCGGTCAATCTGGATCCGAACTGCGGCTGGGCGCGCGGAAAGGCCGACGTGCTCTACGTGGCGGATGCGTTCGAGGTGATGGAGAAGGTCAACGCGTTGCTGGAGGCCAAGGCGACGCCGATCCAGCGGTGAGCCGGATCCCCCGAGTGGCGCTCAGTTCGTCGAGGCCGACTCGCCGAGAACGGAAATGAACGCCCGGGCGACGGGACCCGGTGGCCGGTCCTTGCGGTGGATGACGGCGATCGGCCTGGTCCAGTCGCCTCCCTTCAGCCGGACGCGCGCCAGGGTTCCCGCGCCGACCTCCTGATCGGCGGTTCCCCACGGGACGATCGCTACGCCGGCCCCGATCTCCACGGCCCGTTTGATGGTCTCCACGTTGTCGAAGTGGTGTACGACCTGCATCCTCACGTCCACGTGGCGCAGCCGCTGTTCGATGAAGTGGCCGGTCGGGAGCTCGGGATCGAACGCCACGAAGAGCTCGCCGCGGAGACGGGCCGGAGCGATGGCGCCGCGGGAAGATGCCAGCCGGTGGCCCGGCGGCACGATGACGACGAGTTCATCGCGGTGGAGGGGCATGGTCACCACCGTGGCGTTCGGGCTGGGAAAGGCCACGATCCCTAAATCGAGGTCTCGCTCGGTGACCCGGCGGTAGATCTCCTGGCTCGTGAGGTACTGCAGCGCGACGTCGACGGCCGGGTATCGCTCGAGACATCGCTTGACGTGGGGCGACAGCTCGTGGAGTCCGACGGACGTCACGGCCCCCAGGCGCAGGCGGCCCGCGACCTTCTGGCCGAGTTCGTCCAGCTCCCGAAGGAGCTCCTCGTAGCGAAACAGGACGTCGCGGCACGCCCGGTAGAGAGCCTCGCCTGCCTTGGTGGGCGTCGCCCCGGCGCGGGAGCGGGACACGAGGCGGCAGCAGAGCATCTCCTCCAGATGCTTGATTCGCTGTGACACCGCGGAGCGGGTCAGGTGGTTCTCCTCCGCGGCTCGGGAGAAGCTCGCGCGGTCGACGAGATCGGCGAAGATCTTGAACGATGTCAGCATTCCTCAGCCTCAACTCATCGTTAAGAAGATCTGAACCAAACGTCAATATAAGTCACTGGAAAAGAACCGACCAGATGACGACTTTCTCGTCGGGGGACAGACGGCTTGCCCCCTTTTTGTTTGCCGGTCTGACCCTGCGCGGCTCGGAAAGGGGGTGCCGCGATGGCTGACTCGGGAACACTGGGCGCCACCGGTCGATGGACAGGAGGTCCAACGACCGACCGCCGAGCCGTCCTCAAACAAGTGTGTATTCTTGCAGCGGCTTCGGTGGGACTGCCCTCGTCGGTGGGCGTTCGGATCGCCCTGGCGGCGGCCTCCGGCCTCCGGCCGTCGGTCATCTGGCTGCACTTCCAGGAATGTACGGGCTGCACCGAGACGCTGCTGCGGACCTCGCACCCGACGCTCTCGAAGCTCATTCTGGATCTCATCTCGCTCGACTACCATGAAACGCTTCTCGTGGGCGCGGGCCGACAGGCTCACGACGCGTTGCGCGAGACAATGGAGCAGCGCGTCGGGAAGTACGTCTGTGTGGTGGAGGGATCCATCCCCACCGCCGACAACGGCGTCCACTGCAAGATCGGCGGCCGCCCGGCCGTGGAGATCCTGCGCGAGGTCGCCGATCGCGCGGGTGCGATCATCGCAATTGGCTCCTGCGCGGCGTTTGGCGGTCTCGCGGCGGCCGATCCCAACCCGACGAGAGCGAAGGGCGTTTCCGACGTTCTTCCGGACAAGACGATCGTCAACATCCCCGGCTGTCCTCCGAATCCGTACAACTTCCTCGGCACCGTGCTCCAGTACGTCGCTCTCGGGGGGCTTCCGGAACTCGACGAGAAGGGACGTCCGAAGTTCGCGTACGGCCGTACGATTCACGAGCATTGCCCGCGCCGACCGCACTTCGATGCCGGACGTTTCGTACGCAAGTTCGGCGACGAGGGGCACCGGGAAGGCTGGTGCCTCTACGCGGTGGGATGCAAGGGACCGCAGACCCACGCGAACTGCCCCACACAGCAATTCGGCGAAGTCGGTGCGTGGCCGGTGGGGGTCGGGCATCCGTGCGTTGGGTGCACGGAGGAGAAACTCCTGTGGAGAACGGCGATCCACGAAACGATCCCGGTGGAGAGCCCGACCTCACCGGCCTTCTATCCCCCGGTGGAGCCGACCCGGCAAGGTGTGAGCCCCGTCGCGACGGGCGTGGCCGGCCTCGTCGCGGGCGGTCTTCTCGGAGCAACGATCATGGGTGCCCGAAAGCTGAGCCGGAAGCACATGGAAGAAGAGGAGGGCGGTGAGAAAGGCGGGACGGCCGGTCGAGAGAAAGGGACTTAGGTCATGTCCATGGACCGGCGTACCGCGCTCAAGAGGCTGCTGGCTGGCGCGACGGTCGCCGCGACCGGGCCCACGGTCACGTCGGCGCGCGAGCCGGCCCCGCCTCGAGAAGATGCCGTCGGGATGCTCTACGACGCGACGACCTGCATCGGGTGCAAGGCGTGTGTCACCGCCTGCAAGAACGCCAACGGCGACCGCGCCGAGTGGGGTGGCGTCCCCGGCGAGCAGAACCTGGGCGCTCTCTACGACGCTCCGATTGATCTCTCGGGGCGCACCAGGAACATCATCAAGCTGGCGAAGGAGAGTGATCGCACCTCGTTCGTGAAGCGTCAGTGCATGCACTGCTTGGAGCCCGCCTGCGCCTCGGTCTGCATGATGGGTGCGATGCAGAAGCGGCGGTGGGGAGTGGTCACCTACGACGTCAGTCACTGCATCGGTTGTCGATACTGTCAGGTCGCCTGCCAGTTCAACATTCCGAAGTTCGAGTGGGATTCTCCCACCCCGACCATCGTCAAGTGCGAGATGTGTTACCACCGCCTCGTCGAAGGCGGGATCCCGGCTTGCTGCGAGGCGTGCCCGGCTGAAGCCGTGGTCTTCGGGCGATACGAGGAGCTCTTGAACGAGGCGAAGAACCGCATCGAGAGCAAGCCAGATCGTTACGAGCCGCATGTGTACGGAGAGACGGAGGGGGGCGGCACCCAGGTTCTCTACCTGACGGCCAAGGGCTTCGACTTCGAGAAGCTGGGTCTTCCCGACATCGGCGACGAGCCCGTGCCGGAGCTGGCGGAGACGATCCAGCACGGCGTGTACCGCGGATTCATCGCACCCGCCGCCCTGTATGCGGCCCTGGGCTTCGTGTTCATGCGCCACCGACGGAACACCACAGAGTCGGCGGAAGGGGAGGGGGCGACATCGTGAGTACTGTCGCGCGCCCGGTTGGCGGACCGATCGTCAACTGGCCCTTCAAAGT